>JBFINV010000017.1:0-16521 GCA_041611015.1 Acidimicrobiales bacterium
CACCGTAGAAGTGCGCGTACTGGATGTGCAGCGGGGTGAACGCGAGCAGCGTCGCGGCGACGAAGCCGACCCGCCGGTCGAACAGGTCCCGGCCGAGGAGGTAGGCCAGCAGCACCGTGCCGGTGTCGATCATCGCCGAGAAGAGCCGCCCGATCAGGTTGGCGTTGTAGCCACCGTCGAAGGCGTCGACGCCGTCGTCGCGCAGGTCGATTCCCAGGCCGTCGGCGATGGTGACCATTGCGCCCGCTGGGAAGGGACCGTCGGCGAGGAAGCTGGCGCCGGCTTTGGTGACGAACAGGGGCAGGGTCCCGTAGACCCAGGTGTCACGGTCCCGGTAGGGGTTGAGCGGCGAGGAGTCGCTGTCGAAGTACTCGAGCGGTCCCGGGGCCGAGATGTCGTCGGTGACGATGCTCCAGTAGCGCTCGTCGGGATGCTGATGGGTGCCCGCATCCCAGTCGAGGTTCCAGACCCGCAGCACGAAGGCCACCAGCAGCAACAGCCCGAGCGCAACCCGGCGGCTCGCGGTCGGATGATCGTGCAGTGCCGATCCGGCCATATGGACCATACGGTAGAACCATCGGCACCCCCATCGGGGACGTTGACCCCTGGCCCGGACGGCTCAGCCGAGCAGCTTCTTGGTCAACCGGCTCATGGGCCCCGGGTCGCGCCCGCCGTCGGGGACCAGGTGTGCGGCTTCCCTCTCCAGGGCGGCGATCACCTGCCGCAGGCTCGGGTTGACGAGGGCGGCGTCCCCCACGACGACCGTGGGCACGGTCTCGTCGCCCCGGGCGACCGTCCGGACGACGGCTGCGTGGTCCGGGTTCTCCCAGATGTTCAGCTTGTGGATCGGTATCCCGGCGCGGGTCAGGCGGCGCTCCAGGGCAGCGCAGAAGCCGCACCCCGGGCGCCAGTAGAAGTCGACGGCGTCGATGTCGGTGCTCACTGGGCGCGGGTCTCCTGATCGGGGGGCGGCGGGATCCGGAACACCCCTCGGCGGTCGGGCATTCCCAGGGGCGTCACGGACCGACGGAGAAGTCGGCCAGGTCCAGCTCGAGGCCGTCGAGCAGCGCGACCGCGCTGGGACCCCGGACGTAGCGCCTGGTCCGGGCAAAGGGCTCGAGGTGCAGGCTCTCCGC
Organism: Acidimicrobiales bacterium; assembly: GCA_041611015.1. GTDB lineage: Bacteria > Actinomycetota > Acidimicrobiia > Acidimicrobiales > UBA8592 > JBFINV01. The sequence continues at coordinate 1,137 of JBFINV010000017.1, forward strand.
CATCTCCCGGGCGTACAGCACCGCGGCGTCCTCGATTTCGGCGGCGGGCACCACCGCATCCAGGTAGCCGACGTCGACCGCCTCTGCAGGCGTGTAGACCCGGGCATGCTGGCCGGCCACCTGCAGGTGACGCTTGCTGAGGCGCTCCTTGGCCAGCGCCACCGCGAAGCGGGGCAGAGGCATGCCGATGGCGATCTCGTTCGTACCGATCTTGTAGGGGCCGTCGGCGCCGTAGCGCATGTCGCAGGCCATGAGCAGGATCGCGCCCAGTGCGAGTGCGTGCCCCGTCGCCGCGACCGTCACCGGCTGGGGGTGCGTCCAGAGCTTGTGGCAGAGCCGAGCGCCCGCGCCGAGCAGGTCCCGGGCAGCGGCCGGGTCGCCACCGCCCATCACATTGAGGTCGAACCCGGCGCAGAAGTGTGCCTCTCGCCCCACCAGCACCACCGAGTTGGCGCCGTCGGCCGCCCGGTCGAGGGCAGCGTTCAGCCCGTCGATGGCGTCGTGGCCCAGGGCGTTGGCCTTGCCGTCGTCGAGGCGGATGACCGCCACGTGGTCGACGATCTCGACGCTCACTGCCTTGCTCGTCTGTTCCACGGCCTCACCCTAAACCACCGGGCTCGGACACCGCCGATGACCAGGAGCGTGTGCCAGGGTAGGCTGGCAGCCGACCAGCGGTCAGGGCGTGATCGCACCGCAGTACCAGCGGGGTGTGGCGGACGGCGAGGCGTACAGGGGGCGACATGCCGACGGTGCGGTTCGAGGACGGCCTGCAGAATGTGCTCGTCGTGACCGGTGCCGACATACACGGCCTGACCCGAGGCCAGGTCACCGATGTCCTCCACCACATGGATACCTCGCCCAAGCAGTACCGCGACGGCCTGTACGACTTCACCGTCCTCTGGTGGCACGGCCGAGGGGGCAACGCCAACCACAACAGCTACGACCCCGGCGCCACTCCCCGGCCCCTGCGGGGCCGTATCTACATTCCCTCTGTGCCGACGACGACGACTGCTGCCGCACTGGCTCGCGCCATGTACCTGCTCGCGCACGAGACGCTCCACCACTGGATGGTCTCGCCGTCGATCACCGTGCGCGGCGTCAGGGCCATGCCGGTGGCCGATTTCGTGGCAGCCGCTACCGCCGGCAGGACCAGCTTTGCGCGACCGCCGCTGCTCGCTCGTCAGAACCTGCACTGGACGCCGTACTGGCAGTCCGACGACTCGGTCCTGGACGGCACGCGTTACGAAGTCGGGCCCAGGATCGGCGCCATGCGCCGGTGGGACAGCGTGGAGCGCCCGGCTGTCACCATCGACGTCCCGGACGGACCGCGCGTCACGACCAACACTCAGTTCTCCGACCTCGACCTGTTGGGGATGGGCGCGAAGTCCGCAGCCGAGTGCTACCCGGAGGACGGCGGGCGTTTCCGCTGGATGGAGCCGCGATACGTGGGCCCGATCCGTCACCGGATCGGCACCATGGTCGCCTTCCGCCGAGAGGGAGCGACCGTCACCTTCGAGTTCGGGTTCGCAGACGACTACGACAGGGTGGTCGTGGCTCGGGACGGGGCGCAGGTGGCGGAGCGGAACGTCCCCGACTTCGACCCCTTCACGATGGGACGGGGCCTGATGCTCCGCATCGTCGCCGACGACGACGCAGTTCGATTCGAAGCCAGGATCGACGATCGGGCCGCCCGAGGCTGTGCCCGCCTGCTGCGCACGCTGATCACGCGGCGCCGGCAAGCCGTGGACGAGGTCGACATGCTGGCCGAGCTCGGCGGCCCACCCGACGGCGACTTCTCCGATTGGACGCTGGTGCACCGAGAGGAAATCGGCGAACAGGATGAGGCCGTCGTGGGGATGTCGGCCCAGGCGTCCGAGCGCGCCTGGGTCGATCTCGGATATCGCGACGTGCACCTGATGAGCCTTGCGGGGCCAGCGGACCGCCGCGAGCTGGAGTACCCGTCCGGTACCCTCCGCACTTCGGCGGGGGCATGGCTCGGCAGCTGGGCCCTCTGGCCGGCCTTCTCGGGCCGGGCGTTCCTTCCGTCGCCGGGCGCCCGAGTTCGCGCCGACAGCGACGGCTCCACCCACCTGATGCTTCCCCACCGCGAGACCCTGGATGCGGACTCCTACCCCGCCGAGTCCTTCGCCTTCGACCCTCCCGAGACCGACGGCGGCGCCCGGGTGCTGTGGAAGGCCCCCGGCGTCCGCTTTGCGTTCGCCGCCAGCGCAGCGCCGCACTCGATCCTGGTCGCTCCCTGGATCGGTGGCAGCATGAACGGCAAGTACCTCATCGGCCTCGAGCACCGCGACCCGGTGACCGCCATCAGCTTCCGCCCGGGCCATGCGGCGAAGCGAACGCCGCCGCCGGACGACACCTATCGCATCGCTCACGTCGTCGTCGGACGGGAGGACACGGACATCACGATCCCCATGGTCGAGGGCGTCGATCTGCGTCGGCGCGCCTTCGACGCGTACTTCGAGGCGGCCACCGGGGGGTTGCGGAAGATGGACAGCACCTTGGAGGACGCATGAGGCTCGAGTTCGAGTGGCTCACGGATTTGCGCCGACGCTTCGGGCGTTCCGTCCGGGGCTCGGGCGAATGGGTCGAGCTGGATCGCAACGAAGCCCGGCCCGAACGGCAGGCGGACACCAGAACCGCAGTCTCCGAGATCGACGGCTGTTGCGAACCAGAGGACTAGCCCCCCGACGGCGGGGGTGCCAGGTGCCGGTGGGGTCTCGACCGATGATCGCCGGATCTGTGAGAACAAATTCGTGTCGAATTTGTTCTCACAGATCCGAGGGTGGCGCTGTCTGAACCCGTCCGGCCGGAGTCCACATCGCCAGCAACCATCTCCCCTGTCGGGGACAGCACACCCGCCTCAGTCACATCGCCGAGCACCGGTCGACCTCGCTGAACACCGGCCGGCTCGAAGACGACATTGTGACCTCGTGAGCGGGGACGGAGGCCATCGATCTCGGTGAAGCGCCCCAGGAGCTCCGCTGCGGCTTCGAGATCGGTGCCGGTGGCTTCGGTTTGGACGTAGATCCCCCCACCCCCGAAGCCGAGGGTGGCACGGGCGCAGGGAAGAAGTACAGGGTGGCCTCGATCGGTTTGCCGAAGCAGTCCGCACTGAACCGCGCGCCGCCGATCGACCGCCAACTCGAGGTGCCCGCCGGGACCCAGTCGACGGCGAGGTTCGGCGACACCGACCCGTGGTTACGGACCACCTCGCTGAAGTCGAGAAAGAATGCCCACGTCAGCCGCAAGGGGTACCCGGTGGCCGGATTCTCGAAGAGCAGGCCACTCCATGAACCACCGACCGGCGTCAGTTCCTCGACCCGCAGGTCACTCACGGGGGCCATTCCGGCGCGGCATCCGAGGAAGGACGGCCCACCCCTCCCGCTACTCGAAGAAGGGGTTCTCGCCGGCTTCGTGGTCGGTGACGTCGACGATCTCGGTGATCTCGGGGATGGCTTCGGCGATCATGACCTCGATGCCCTGGCGCAGCGTGGCCGCGGACATGGCACAGCCCTGGCAGCCGCCGCCCATCAGGATGTGGGCCACCGTGCCGTCCATGCGCACCAGCTCGGTGTAGCCGCCGTGGGCGGCCAGGGCCGGGTTGATGTGGCGGTCGAGCAGTTGCTGGAGCTTCTCGCCGGGGCTGCCGGTCAGCTCGATCTCCTGGCCCTCGAGGGGGTTGGGCCGGTTGGGGTTGCGGATCACCAGCCCGCCCTGCATGGGGTTGCTGGGCAGGTCGAGGGTGGCGCCGGTGAGGTTGTCGACGCTGTCGGCGGGGATCATCACGCTCAGCCCGTCGGCGACCTCGTAGACCAGCTCGCCGGGCTCCACGTCGGTCAGGTTCTCGAACGACAGGTCGTAGGCGAACTCGGGGCCGCTGACCCCGACGATGCGGACCCGGAGGCCCAGCGACGCCGGGTCGTCCTCGGCCTCGCGCACCTCCTTGACCTTGTCGGCTGCGGCCTCGGTGACCTCGAGCGCGATGGTCTCGGGCTTCTCCTCGGTGGCAAGCGCGTCGGCCATGGGACGAATACTACCGGCGCCCCCCGTGCTTATGACAGGCTCCGGCGGGCTCAGGTGACGGCGCCACCCCGCGCGGCGCGCACCGCGTCGGCGATGCCGTCGGCATCGAGCCCCAGGCGGGCCAGGATCTGGTCGGCGTCGCCGTGGGGGATGTACACGGTCGGCACCCCGAGGACCTCGACGGGCGGCGACCCCGGCCGCTGGGCCAGCCGGTCCCGGACCATCATGCCGCAGCCGCCGTCACGCAGCCCGTCCTCCACGGTGACCACCAGCGGATGGGCAGCCGCGTCGTCGAGCATCGCCTGGTCCAGGGGGGTGACCGCGCGCACGTCCCAGACCGTCGCCTGGACCCCCTCGGCCTCCAGGCGGGTGGCTGCGTCCTGGGCTGGCGCCAGCATCTTGCCCACGGCCAGGATGGCCACGTCGCTGCCGTCACGGGCCTTGCGCGCCCGGACCCCGTGACCCACCTCGCCCTCGCCCGCGTTCGGCGCCGGCGTCTTGGGGTAGCGGATCACGACCGGTCCCGAGGTGATGTCCAGGGCGTCGTGGAGCATCTGCTGGAGCTCCTGGTACGACGACGGCGCGAGGACCGTCATGCCCGGGATCTTCGACATCAGCACCATGTCGAGCACGCCGTGGTGCGACGGGCCGTCGTCGCCGGTGATGCCGGCCCGGTCCAGGCAGAAGACCACCGGTTGGCCGTGCAGGCCCACGTCCAGGTTCACCTGGTCGAAGGCCCGCGACAAGAACGTGGCGTAGACCGCCACCACCGGTCGCAGCCCGCCCATCGCCATCCCGGCGGCGGCGGTCACTGCGTGCTGCTCGGCGATGCCGACGTCGATGCAGCGATCCGGGAACCGCTCCGAGAACGGCAACAGCCCGGTGGAGTCGGGCATGGCCGCGGTGATGGCCACCACCTCGGGCCGGGCCTCGGCCGCCTTGATCAGCGCTTCGGTGAACGCCGCGGTGTAGCTGCCGGGCTTGGCCGCGCCCATGTCGTGGAGGTGCTTGATGGGGTCGTTCTCGGCCGGCGCGTAGCCGCGCCCCTTCTGGGTGTGGACATGGATGACGGTGGGGCCCTCGAACTCGGCTGCGTTGCGGAACGCCCGCTCCAGCTCCTCGATGTCGTGGCCGTCGAATGGGCCGTTGTACCGGACCCCGAGATCCTCGAAGAACGAGGTGGTGTCCCACATCTCGCGGACCGCGGCCTTGGTGGCCTCGATGGCCCGCTCGAGGTGCTCGCCCAGCGGCAACGACTCCTTGACCTTGCGCTCGAGCCGGGCCTGGGTCCGCAGGTACCGGGGGTTGTTGCGAAGATGCTTGAGGCTGTCGCTCAGGCGGGAGACCGTGGGTGCGTAGGACCGGCCGTTGTCGTTGAGGACGATGATGACGTTGCGGCCCGAGTGCCCCAGGTTGTTGAGACCCTCGAAGGCCATGCCCCCGGTCAGGGCCCCGTCGCCGATGACGGCCACCACCCGGCGCCCGTCACCGCCCTCGGACTCCTGCGCGGTGGCCAGCCCGTACGCGTAGCTCAGCACCGTCGACGCGTGGGAGTTCTCGATCCAGTCGTGGTCGCTCTCCTCCCGGCTGGGATAGCCGGAGAGCCCACCATCCTTGCGAAGGGTCCCGAACTGGCGTTGGCGGCCGGTGAGGATCTTGTGCACGTAGGCCTGATGCCCGGTGTCCCACAGCATGATGTCTCGGGGCGAGTCGAACACCCGGTGCAGGGCCACGGTGAGCTCGACCACCCCGAGGTTGGAGCCGAGGTGGCCCCCGTTGGCGGTGACCGACTCGACGACGAGCCCGCGGATCTCGGTGCAGAGCTGGTCGAGCTCGGCCGAAGACAGCCGGCGCAGGTCTGCCGGGCCGCTGATCTGTTCGAGCACTATGGCGCTCCCCTTGAAACCTTCACCGAGACCGTACCGCCGTTCGCCCTCCGCGGGCAGATCAGGCCGGGGACAGTGTAGGGGTCGCGACAGGGTCCGACTCAGGCGCGCGCTGCGGCCCGCTCGTCGAGGCGGTCGTGCAGCCAGGTCCCGAACGCGTAGCCGACCGCCAGCACCACCACGCCTCCGACCGCGTCGAGCCAGTAGTGGTTGCCGGTGACGACGATCGAGAACAGCGTCAGCCAGGGGTAGGCCCACACGAAGGCCAGCGCGGCCCGATTCTGCAGGCGGGGGGCCAGGATGAGGAACGACCAGAGGGCCCAGGCCACGTGCAGGCTGGGCATGGCTGCGTACTGGTTCGACAGCTGCTCCATGGCCCCGGATCCGAAGGTCCACCAGCTCCCCAGCTCGGCCACGGTGTCCACGTACGGGCTCTCCACGCAGGCGCCGAACCGGCCGCAGTCGGCCAGCAGCCTGGGCGGCATCAGCGGGAACGCCGCGAACCCGACGAGCGCCAGTCCGGTGGTGGCCAGGCCGATCGTGCGCCAGCGGGGGTACTCGCGGGGGTACCGGCGATACAGGAAGACCAGCGCGAAACCGGTCACCACGAAGTGGAACGTCCCGTAGAAGATGTTCCACGCCCTGAGAAACCAGTCGTAGCCGAGGAACCAGCCCTGCAGCTCGTCCTCGAACTCGAGCCCCATGGCTCGCTGCATGTCGATGATGATCTCGGCGTTGTCGAAGGCGTCGGCGGGCTCGACAGCTGCGGAACCGAAGCGGTTCCGGATCCACGTGTAGATCAGGTAGAAGCCGACGACCAGCAGCACCTCCTTCCACCACAGCAGCCGGCTGGCCGCCGGCGCCGGAGCCCGGTCGGCGGGGGCGCTGGTGCCGCGCATCAGCCCACGTCGACCGGCTCGCGGGACCGGTCCCGCACCTGGGACCGCCCCCCGAGGACGAGCGAGGGGAAGCCGATCAGGCTGCTCACCAGGGTGAGCACGTACATGGCGAGGCCCAGGGCCACCGCCTGCTCGCTCGAGACGTCGATCCCGCTGAGGAACAGCACCAGAGCAGTCTCGCGGACGCCGAGGCCACCGATCCCCACGGGGAGAACCTGGATGATGAGCACTGCGGGGAGGAACGCCATCAGCGAGGTGAGCCCGACCTCGTTGATCTCGAGCGCCTCCACGGCGCAGCCCGCGGCCAGCAACAGGACGAACTGGTAGACGAACGCGCTGACGATCACCTCGCCCACGGCCCGGGGATGCTCCCGGAAGCGGTCGAGCCCGAGGTGGATGGCCTCGGCGAAGCGGAGCAGGCCCTGCCGGCCGGCGAGCGAGTCACCGATCCAGTCGTTGCCGAGGACCACGATGACCACCACCAGCGCCAGGAGGGTGGCGATGCCCACGAACAGCGGAACCTGGGTGGCCGGCCCCAGGCCGGTGAGGCCCGGGTTCACCGCGAAGCCGATGAACGTGATCACCGGCAGGACCAGCCAGCCGCTCAGCCGCTCGAACACCACGGAGGTGAAGCTGAGGGGCCCGTCGCTGCTGTCCTTGCGCAGGCGATTGACCCGCAGGACGTCGCCGCCGACGGTGGTGGGGACGAAGTTCGACAGGAACTGCCCGGCCAGGTAGTGCGAGAACAGCCGGGGGAGCGGTTGGTGGGTGCCCAGGGCGTGCAGGACCCGCTGCCAGCGGTAGGCGGCCAGAACGAACGACATCAGGGTGGCGGCGAAGGCCCCGAGGGTCCACAGGGTGTTGTCGGTGGTCCACGAAGGGATCAGCTCGTCGGTATCGATGTCGTCCATGCGGGCGAACAGCACTGCGATCAGGGCCACGCTCAGACCGAGGCGGAGCCAGATGCCCACTACGGGCCGCCGCAGCCACGGGACAGGGCCGGCGTCGAGGCGTGAGTTCGTCGGGGACATCGCTGGTGACTCGCCTGAGAGCTGCTGCGGGGGGCCCACGGTGCCGGCGGCGCACCGTTGGTGTGCATTGAGAGGCTATTGGCAACACGCCGACTCCCACGGTGACCCCGGTTCTCTTGGCTAGCCAGGGCGACGACCGTGGGTGCCGGCGTGGCATCATTGGGGACCGCCGACTCAGGAGGAGACCATGTCGGACCGGGTGAGCGTGACCATCGACGGCGGCGTCGCCGACGTCCGGCTGAACCGGCCGGACAAGCTCAACGCCCTCGATCAGGCCATGTTCGACGCCCTGGTCGAGACCAGCGGCGCGCTCGCCGACGAGCCCAGCCTCCGGGCCGTCGTCCTGTCGGGCGAGGGACGGGCGTTCTGTGCCGGCCTCGACTTCTCGGGGTTCCAGCGCATGGCTGCCGACGAGCCGACGGACGACTCGTTCGCCGGCTCCCTGGGGAGCCGGCCCGAGGGCGCCATCACCCACCATGCTCAGCAAGCGGTCTACGGCTGGACCGACCTGCCGGTCCCGGTCATCGCCGCGGTGCGGGGCGCGGCGCTCGGTGGGGGCCTCCAGCTGGCGCTGGGCGCGGACATCCGCATCCTGGCCCCGGACGCCCAGATGTCGGTGCTGGAGATCCGCTGGGGCCTGATCCCGGACATGACCGGCACCCGGCGTCTGGTCGAGCTGGTGGGCCTCGACGTGGCCAAGGAACTGCTGTTCACAGGGCGCATGGTCGACGCAGCCGAGGCCGTGCGGCTGGGTCTGGCCACCCGGCTGGCCGACGATCCCCACGCCGAGGCCATGGCGCTGGCCCACGAGATCGCCGCCCGGTCCCCCCACGCCATTCGCGCCGCCAAGAGACTGCTCCGAGCGGCCGCCGGCCGCAGCGAAGCCGAGGGGTTCGCCGCCGAGCGTGAGGAGATCGGGGCCCTCGTCGGCTCGCCGAACCAGGTCGAGGCCGTCCAGGCCTACTTCGAGCGGCGCGAGCCGCACTTCGCGGATCCGGACTGACGCCGCCCTGGAGCCGTGCCGAATCGGCCCGGAGTCGGCCCGGTACGCTGGCCGGACCCCCGATCCCGAGGACCGACATGATCGAACAGGACCTGATCGAGCAGACCCTGGCCACCGCCATGGCCACCGGCGGTGAGTTCGCCGAGATCTTCGCCGAGGACAAGCGGTCGTCGTCGGCACTGCTCGACGACGGCAAGGTCGAGGAGCTGTCGTCGGGGCGTGACCGGGGCGCCGGGATCCGGGTCGTGGTCGGGGAGACCACCGGCTTCGCCCACACCGCCGACCTGTCCGAGCGGGGCCTCCACCAGGCCGCCGAGGCCGCCGCGGCCGCCGCCCGCAGCAGCGGCCGCGGCACCGTCGTGGCCGAGCTCACCCCCACCGACGCGCCGGCCCCCAACCCGGTGCTGGTGCTGCCCGAAGGCGTCGCCAAGGGCGCCAAGGTGGAACTGCTCAACCGGGCCGACGACGCAGCGCGCGCCGAAGGGGCGGCGATACGGCAGGTCTCGGCCCGTTACATGGACGCCCGGCGCCGGATCCTGGTCGCCAACACCGAGGGCGTGCTCGCCGGCGACGACCAGGTCAAGACCCTGTTCTCCGTGGCCTGCGTGGCCCAGGGCGACACCGGGATGCAGACCGGCCGGGAGTCCATCGGCCGCCCGGTGGGGTTCGAGCTCTTCGACGAGGTCGACGTCGAGGAGCTGGCCCGGACCGCAGCCCGGCGGGCCATCACCAAGCTCCGGGCCCGGCCGGCGCCCAGCGGGGCCATGCCGGTGGTCATCGGCAGCGGGGGCGGCGGAGTGCTGTTCCACGAGGCCTGCGGGCACGGGCTCGAGGCCGACCTGGTCAACAAGCAGGCGTCGGTCTTCGCAGGCCGGCGGGGCGAGCAGGTCGCCAGCCCCCTGGTGACCCTGATCGACGACGGCACCATGGCCCGGGAGTGGGGCGCCTTCGCCATCGACGACGAGGGCCGGCCGGCCCAGCGCAACGTGCTCATCGAGGACGGGATCCTCCTCGACTACATGTGGGACGGCCTGCGGGCCCGCAAGGAGGGCCGGGCCAGCTCCGGCAACGGTCGCCGGCAGAACTACCACTCGCTGCCGATGGTGCGCATGACCAACACCTACATCGCCAACGGCGACACCGACCCCGCCGACATCATCTCCAGCACGCCGTCGGGGGTGTACGTGGCCCACCTCGGCGGGGGCCAGGTCAACACCGCCACCGGCGACTTCGTGTTCGGCATGACCGAGGCCTATCTCATCGAGAACGGCCGGATCACCGAGCCCATCCGGGAGGGGAACCTCAGCGGCAACGGCCCCGAGGTGCTCACCCGCATCGACGCCCTCGGCAACGACTTCGCCATGGGGAGTCCCGGCACCTGTGGCAAGGACGGCCAGGGCGTCCCGGTCGGCGACGGCACCCCCACCCTGCGGGTCACCAGCCTCACCGTCGGCGGGACCGCCGCCTGAGCCCCGCATCCGTGATGGACGAGCTGCTGGAGATCGGCGATCGGATCGTCGCGCAGGCTCGCGACGACGAACAGGTCGAGGCGGTCGTGGTGCACGAGCGCGAGACCGAGATCAGGGTGTACGACGGCGAGCTGGAGTCGTTCACCGCCGCGGAGTCGGCGGGCGTCGGCATCCGGGTCGTGAAGGACAAGCGCCAGGGCATCGCCTATGCGGGCACCCTCGCCCCCGACGTGATCGCCGAGACGTTGACCGAGGCCCGCGACAACGTGGCGTTCGGGAGCCCCGACGAGTTCTTCGGCCTGGCCGAGCCCGACGGCGTCCCGGTGCCCGACCTCGACCTGTTCGACCCCGGTGCCGAGCTGTTCCCCACTGCCGACAAGATCGCCATGGCCCGCGAGCTGGAACGGGCGGTGACCGGCGGCGATCCGCGGATCATCGGCGTGGAGTCGGCCGACTACGTGGACTCGGTGACCGCGGGCGCTGTGGTCTCCACCACCGGGATCCGCCACGCCGGCCGCGACAGCGGGTGCTACGTGGCCGCCTATTCGTTGGCCGCCGACGGCGAAGACACCCAGACCGGTTTCGGCTACTCGGTGGCCCGGGCCCCCCAGCAGCTCGACGTCGAGCGCGCCGCCACCGACGCCATCGATCGGGCCACCCGGCTGCTCGGAGCCACCAAGCCCAGCTCGGCGCGCCTCACCGTGGTGCTCGACCCGTTCGTGACCGCACAGTTCCTCGGGATCATCGGCAGCACCCTGAGCGCGGAGTCGGTGTTGAAGGGGCGCTCGCTGTTCGCGGGGCGTCTCGACGACGACGTGGCCGCCCCGGGCCTGACCCTGGTCGACGACCCCACCGACCCCGATGCCTACACCGCCACCGAGGTCGACGGCGAGGGCCTGGCCAGCCGGCGCAACGTGCTGATCGACGCGGGCCGCCTGGACCACTTCCTCCAGAACAGCTACACGGCCCGCCGCCTGGACACCGTCTCGACCGGATCTGCGGTCCGCAGCTACAGCTCCACGCCCGGCGTGGGGGCCCACGCGCTGGTCCTGGTCCCGGGCGAGCGGGACCAGGCGGAGCTCATCCGCGACGTGGGCGACGGGGTGCTGGTGCAGGGGGTGACCGGGCTCCACAGTGGCGTCAACACCGTGAGCGGGGACTTCTCCACGGGCGCCGAGGGGCTGCGTATCCGCAACGGCGAGCTCGCCGAGCCCCTGCGCGAGATGACCGTTGCCTCGACCTTGCAGCGGATGCTGCTCGACGTGCGCGAGGTCGGCGGGGACCTCGAGCGCCTGCCGATGAACGCCAGTGGGGTGTCGTTGGTGGTGGCCGACGTCACCCTGTCGGGGGACTGACCTTGACCGACGCCGACACGGCGGCCGAGCTGGCCTCGATCGCCGACCGGGTGGTGTCCGCCGCGGCTCCCGGCGAGGCCCTGGAAGTGGCCGTGAGCCGGTCGTGCAGCACCACCGTGCGGGTCCACGGGGGTGAGGTGGAGTCGCTGACGGTCGCGGACCGGTCCGGGATCGGCGTCCGCGTCATCGTCGACGGTCGTCTCGGCTTCGCCTCCGCGGGCTCCCTCGAGCCCGAGGTGGTGGACGAGGTGGTCACCGAGGCCCGCGCCAATGTCCCTTACGCCGGCGCCGACCCCCACGTCCGCCTCCCCGAACCCGACGGGGTCGAGCCCCCGAAGCTCGACCTGTGGGACGACGCAGTGCGCTCGACCGCGACCGAGCGGAAGCTGGCGCTGGCCCTGGACCTGGAACGGCAGGTGATGGCGGGCGACCGCCGGGTCACCGGCATCCGCACCGCCAGTTACTCCGACCGGGCGGTCACGTCGGTGGTGGCCGGGACCAGCGGGCTGTTCGCACCCGCCAACTCCACCAGCGCCGGGCTCGGCGTTCTTGCCATCGCCCGCGACGGCGAGCAGACCCAGAGCGGCGCAGGGTCTTCGTTCGGCAGGGGCCCCGGTGACCTGAGCGTGGCCGAGGCCGCCGGGCATGCAGTGGAGCGGGCCACCAGCCTCCTCGGCGCCACCCAGCCCAGCTCGCGCCGGATCACTCTGGTGCTCGAGCCCCGGATGGCGTCCTCGGTGCTCGGTGTGATCGGCGGCATGCTCGGCGGCGACCGGGTGCTGAAGGGGCGCACCCCCTTCGCAGATCGGCTGGGCGATGCCATCGCCGCCCCCGGCTTCTCGATGATCGACGACCCCACCCGGCCGGAGTCCTTCGGTGCCGGGCCCTACGACGGCGAGGGCCTGGCCACCAGGGCCAACCCGCTCGTGCTGGACGGTGTCCTCCAGCAGTTCCTCCACGACACCACCACCGGGTCCCGGGCCGGCACCGCCTCCACGGCCTCGGCGGTCCGGTCGGTCCGGTCGACCCCTGCGCCGGGTTGGCAGGCGCTGGCCGTTGCCGCGAGGGACGCCTCCTTCGAGGAGCTGATCGCCGGCGTCGACGAGGGGCTGCTCGTCCAGTCGCTCGCCGGCCTGCACTCGGGCGTCAACCCGGTGAGCGGCGACTTCAGCGTGGGCGTCGAGGGCATCGCCATCCGTCACGGCGAGCTGGCCGAACCGGTCCGGGAGGCGACGATCGCGTCGACCCTGCCCCGCCTGCTGCTGGACATCGAAGGCCTGGGCTGCGACATCGAACACCGTCCGGGTGGGGTGAGCTGCCCCGCCATGACCATCGCCAATGTGAGCCTCAGCGGAAGCTGAACTGTCCTCGTGGACACGGTTCACGCCATCGTGCTGGGGATCGTGCAGGGCCTGACCGAGTTCCTGCCCATCTCCTCCAGCGGGCATCTCCAGCTGGTTCCCTGGCTGTTCGGCTGGGACGACTTCGGCGACAACGAGGACCTCGAGAAGGCCTTCGACGTGGCCGTCCATCTCGGCACCCTGGTCGGGGCCGTCGCCTACCTCTGGCGCGACGTCGTCCGTTACACCCGGGCCGCGCTGCGCGCCCTCGGCACCCGGGAGCTGTCGACCGACGGCCGCGTGGGCTGGCTCCTGCTGGCCACGGTGGTGCCAGCAGCGGTGGTCGGTGTGGTCGGGGAGGGCGTGATCGAGGCCCTCGACGACGACATCTGGCTGACGGCGCTGACGCTGATCGTCTTCGGGATCCTGCTGTTGGGCGCCGACCGGCTCGGGGGGAGCCGGCCCATCGACGGCTTCAGCTGGCGCGACGCCGCGCTGATCGGCCTGGCCCAGGCCTGCGCCCTCCAGCCCGGGGTGTCCCGGTCCGGCGTCACCGTCACCGCGGCCCGGGGCCTGCGCTTCGAGCGGACCGCGGCCACCAGGCTGGTGTTCTTGATGAGCATCCCGATCATCGCTGGTGCGGGGCTGTACTCGTTCATCGACATCGGTGGGCTCGGCGGCATCCCGGCCGACTTCCGGGCCGCGTTCCTGTGGGGCATGGTCACCTCGGCCGTCACCGGCTGGCTGGCCGTGTGGGGCCTGCTCCGCTACGTCCGCACCCGAGGGTTCTCGGTGTTCGTCGCCTACCGGGTGGTGGCCGGGACCTCGGTCCTGCTCGTTCTGGCGACTGGTTGGCGCTGAGGGCCTCGGTCATCCCCGCAGCGCGACGACCACGTTGCCGGCCCCGAGGGCAGCGCTGGTGACGGCCAGGTCCCGGCGCGCGATGGCGACCACCACTCGCTCCTCGGTGACCTCGACCACCCGACCGTCCACCAGGTGGACGTCGGTGCCGGCCAGGGGATCGGCGTTGATCACCACCAGGACCTGCTGACCCGGCGCCAGCGGCGGGGTGGTGGGACCGACGGGCATGGCCACCCCGGCATCGTCGGGGCCGATCCCCGCTGCGGTCGACACCGCTGCCGCGGTGAGGATGGATCCGGTGGTGAGCGGGCCCATGGCGCGGTCGTCGGGTCCCACGTTCTCGAGCACGGCGTCGGGCACCAGCCCCACCGGGACGTCCCGCCGGGTGCTGCGCTCGGCGAGCAGGTCACCTGGCTGAACCGGCTCGGTGGTCACGAGCACCTCCGTCGTGGCCCCGTAGGCCGAACGCAACGTGCGGGCGTCAGCGGTGTACCGGTTGACGACGAGCACGCTCGTGAGCGCCAACGCAGCGACCGCGGACCAGTAGACCGCGGGCCGCCGCAGCAACCGGGTGAGCAGCGCCGCCGACCACGTCGGCGTCGATCGGGGCCCGAGGGCAAAGTGCTCGGTGGGGTCGGGTCGGCGCTGGGGACGTCGCACCATGATCGGATCCCTTCCGGGAGGGGGTCGCGGGGGAAGGATCCGGGGAAGGAAGGGTCGCCGGGCTCAGTCGCCGGAGGAGCTGCTGGTCGACGCCGACTCGCTGGAGGACGACGAGTCCGATGAGCTGGCCTTGGAATCGGAGCCCACCTTGGTGCTCGACGTGGCGCCGCGGCTGTCGGTCTTGTAGAAGCCGGACCCCTTGAAGGTGATGCCGGGCGCCGAGTACACCTTCTGCACGTTGCCCTTGCCGGGGGCGGTGCAGCCCTCCGGGCTGTTGCCCGACCGCTTCGTGGGGCACTTCTTCAGGGCGTCGTCGCTGAACGACTGGAAGAGCTCGAACGCGGTGCCACACGTGGTGCACTGGTAGTCGTAGGTGGGCATTGCCCGGGCAGGATACCGGCGTGGCGGTGGGCTCGCGGTGCTCGCCTCAGCCCAGCACCTGCTCCTCGCGCCGCACGATGCGCCGGATGTTCGGCCAGTGCCGCACCAGCACCACTGCCGCGGCGCCGGCCATCACTGCGACCTCCCAACCCGGCCGGCCTCGCAGCGCCACCCCCAGGGGCAGCAGCACGATCATCGCCAGCGAGCCCACCGACGCCATCCGCAGGGTGCCCACCAGCACCGCCCACACCGTGATGAGCCCGAGGGCCACGAGGGGGTACAGGAACCAGCAGGCACCTCCGAGGGTTGCCACCCCCTTGCCCCCGACCCGGAAGCCCCGGGTGACCGGGAAGATGTGACCGAACATCGCCGCGATCCCGCACGCCAGGCCCAGCGCCCGACCACCCGCGGCGACGCCGACCGCAGCCGGGATGAAACCTTTCAGCACGTCCC
>JBFINV010000018.1:0-16344 GCA_041611015.1 Acidimicrobiales bacterium
CCCCGAGCCTCTCCGTGAACTTCTGGCGGTAGCCCTCGATCAGCTCCTTGAACGCGTCCGAGTACGGGGGCCAGAAGACGCCGGGATCGGGGGTCTCGACGCTTCCGCCGAAGTACTTGTTGAACTCCGCGACGCGGGCATCGTAGAACCCGACCCCCGCCTGGTACTCGTCCTTCGCGTCCTCGCGGATCTTTTCGGCGTTCTCGACGTGCGCCTGGGTGACGGGACCGGCATCGAGGTCTGCCGGGACCTGCGCTCGGCCCACCCCGAGATCGCCTGCCTCATCCTCACCTCGTTCGCCGACGACCGAGCGATGGTGGATGCGGCAATGGCCGGAGCCGCCGGCTACGTGCTGAAGCAGATCCGCAGCAACGACCTCCTCGAGTCCATTCGCAAGGTGGCAGCCGGGTCCCAGCTCCTCGATGGCGCCGAGGTCCGCTTGGCCCTCGAACGCCTCCGCAACAGCGACGAGGGTCGGGTCGACACCCTCACCGCGCAAGAGCAGCGCATCTTCGAGCTGATCGGGGAGGGGTACTCCAACCGCCAGATCGCCGATGACCTCTATCTGGCGGAGAAGACCGTCAAGAACTACGTCTCGAACCTGCTGTCGAAGCTGGGTATGGCCCGCCGCACCGAGGCCGCAGCGACCGCAGCCCGGATCGACGAGCGCCAGCGGATGCGTCGGGGCTGACCACTCCAACCTCTCGCCGCCGAGCCCTCACGTTGGCACCCACCACTTGGCCGTGGACCCGGACCCATCGGCGTTCGCCTCGATGCTGAACCCGCCGCCCCGGGAAGCCGCCCGTCGGTGCAGGTTGTCGAGGCCGCGGCCCGCGGTGGCGTCGGAGTCGTAGCCCCGGCCGTCGTCGCTGACTTCGACCGAGAGGCGGTTGTCGGCCGCGGAGACCGACACCGTGGCGCCGGAGGCGTCGGCATGGCGGGCCACGTTGGACAGCAGCTCGTTGAGGACCGGCCCCAGCTGACCCTTGAGGTCGTCGTCGATCTGGGCCACCCGGGCGTCGATGTCCAACCCGGGGGTGAAGCCGAGGTGATCCACCTTGTCGGCGACCACGCGCGCCAGGATCTCGGCCGGGGACTCGACCGGCTCCTGGCGGGAGTGGAGCGCGAAGATCGTCTCACGGATCTCGGCGATGGTGGTGTCCAGCTCGCCGACCACGTCGTTCAGACGGTCCCGGACCGGACCGTCCACGGTGGGGACGAGGGCTTGCAGGCGCATACCTGCGGCGAACAGCCGCTGGATGACCACGTCGTGGAGGTCGGTGGCGATCCGCTCGCGGTCCTCCAGCATGCCCAGCCGCTGCTGGTCGTGTCGGGCTGCGGCCCGCTCCACCGCCTCACCGACCTCGACCACGAGCCGGGTCAGCACCCCGATGTCGCTCGTGCTCAGCTCCCCGCTCTCGCATGCGACTGCCATGGCCCGCTGGCGCCCCAGGGGACCGATCACCATGGCCTCGGTCTCGAAGGTTCGCAGCAGGCGTGCGTCGTGGGGTCCCAGCCCGTCATCGACGCGGAGCGCCACGGGCGGGAGGCCGTGCGCGCCCGGGGATGTCAACGCGGCTGCGGTACCTCCGCCATCGAGCTCCACCACCCCGGGGGAGGCTTCCGCACCCCACGCGATGAGGGCCCCGTCGGGGCTGCGCTCGATGATGCACGCGTCCGCAGCCAGCTCGCTCTCACGCACCTCCATGCAGAGCGCGTGCAAGGTCTCGGTGACGGGCCGGTCGCTGAGCAGGCGGAGCCGGAGATCGCTGATCAGGGCCGTCTGGCGCTCGTAGAGCTCCTGCACGCGGCGCAGCGCCACTTGCTCGGTCACGTCGCGCACGATCGCCAACACCCGGAGTCCGTCAGGTGCGGGCACCGGGCTGAGCCCGATCTCGATGGCCAGCTCGGACCCGTCGCGGCGGCGGCCCATCAGGGTCCGCCCCACGCCCATCACCCGCATCGCCGGCTGCTCGTGGAACCCGGCCCGGTGAGCGCGGTGGGCGTGTCTGAGACGCTCCGGGACGAGCAGCTCGACGGCCTGACCCAACAGCTCGTGCTCGGTGTAGCCGAACATCGAGCACAACCGCTCGTTGACGGTCACGATGGCGCCGTGCTCGTCGGTCACCACCAGGCCGTCTGGTGCGAAGTGCGCCAGCGCCGTGGCCAGGTCGGTGGCCAACCCCGGGTCGGTGGGTGACATCGGCTCGCCAGCTCGTGGTCCGGTCAGCCCTCGGCGGGCTCGCTGCGGGCTGGTCGGATGACCAGAACCGGTCGCGGGCAGCGCTGCACCGCAGCCCAGCAGACGCTGCCGAAGGCAGCCCGGGGCAGCGCCGTCTGGCCGTGGGTGGTGAGCACCAGGAAAGCAGCGGTGCGATCGCGGACCAGCTCGACGAGCGAGAGCGCCGGGTCGTCGCCGTGGACGATCTCCCAGCTCGCGCCCGGGCTGTCGGTGCGATCGAGGGCGTCACGGATGTAGGCGCTCTCGGAGACCCGCTCGCCGCGGGCCCGCAACCGCTCGATCTCCTCGGTCGTCGCCGAGGACACCACCTGGACCGCCCACACCTGCGAGTCGAGGGCTGCAGCCAGGCCGACCGCCGGCGCCAGGCCCCGCTCGGCGAGCGCGGAGCCGTCGAGGCCGACCACGACATCGCCGTGCAAGGTGGCGTCGATCTGGGCTTCGGGTCCGATCATCACCACCGGCCCGCCGCTCTCGTGCGCCAGGGCCTGGGCGAAGTCGCCCCAACCCTCGTCGGTGGCGCTCTCGGCGGCCATCACCACCAGGTCGTCGTCGTGGAGCCGGGAGCTGAGCGAGGCGGCCGGCGTCGGCTCGCGCCCCACGACCTCCGCGGTGGCGACCACGCTCGGATGGGCGGCCAGCAGCGCCGACTGCTGATCCTCGAGGGCGCGCTCGGCGTCGTCGGCGGCAGCGGTGGAGACCAGGTGGATGGGCAGCCCCCAGTGCTCGGCGAGCCTGGCGGCGAGGGACATGCCCCGGTCGAAGCCATGACCGTGGGCCAGGGGCACCACCAGCCTTCCCAGCGTCGTGCCGCCCCCAAGATCGACCTCTGTTGGCGTCTCGGAGCTCTCCATCGTTCGGTCCCTTCGCGCGTTTCCTCGGCGCAGAGATGCTCGCCGCGCTCGGCGCCCGGGTCAACCGAGAGCACGTCCTTCTCGGGGCAGTTCGACCGAGCGGTAGGGTCCAGCCATGACCACGGTGAGCGAGCCGGACCCCCGGGCCCTGGCGGCCGCGTGGATCGCCGTCGATCCCGACCCGAAGACCCGAGCCGAGGCCGAGGCCGTCCTGGCCGCCGGCGACGGTCTCGACGCCCGCTTCGGGGGCTACCTGGCATTCGGAACTGCGGGACTGCGGGGCGAGCTCGGTGCTGGTCCCCAACGAATGAACCGGGTGCTGGTCCGGGTGGTGGCGGCGGCGATCGGCGCCCGGGTCCGGCGAGACCAAGAGGATCCGACCGTGGTGATCGGCTACGACGCTCGTCACATGAGCGAGTGCTTCGCGCAGGACACGGCCCGGGTGCTGGCAGCAGCGGGGGTGCGTTGCACGCTGCTCGCCCGGCCCCTGCCCACGCCAGTGCTCGCCTACTCGGTGCGGCACCTCGGTGCCGGAGCCGGGGTGATGGTGACGGCCAGCCACAACCCTCGGACGGACAACGGCTACAAGGTGTACTGGGGGGACGGGGCCCAGGTCACCACGCCGGTCGACCGCGAGATCACCGAGCTCATCGAGACCACGGACCTCCTCGGCGATGACGACCTGGCCCCGCTCGATCACGAGGCCATCACCATCGCGGGCGACGGGGTGGTCCAGGCCTACATCGAGGCGGCCACGGGCCTGCTGGCGCCCGAGTCGCCCCGCACGGCGCGCATCGCGTACACCCCGCTCCACGGCGTTGGGGCCGACGTGCTCACCCGGGCCTTCGCCCACGCCGGCTTCCCTGCGCCCGCGGTCGTGGACGTGCAGGCCGAACCCGACCCCGACTTCCCGACGGCGCCCTTCCCCAACCCGGAGGAGACCGGCGTCCTCGAGCCGTTGCTGGCGACGGCTCGGTCCAGCGGCGCCGTTGCCGCCTTCGCCAACGACCCCGACGCCGATCGGCTGGCAGTGGCGGTGCCGAACGGCACCGATTGGCGCCTGCTCACCGGTGACGAGCTGGGCTGCCTGCTGGCCGAGCACCAGCTCGCCCGGCACGCGCGCTCCGCAGGCGGCCCCGGGCTGGTGGTGACCACCGTGGTGTCTTCGAGCCTGCTCGGCGAGATGGCCCGCCACCACGGCGCCCGCTACGCCGAGACCCTCACGGGCTTCAAGTGGATCATGCACGCCCGCGATCGCTGGGCCGATCACCGCTTCCTCTTCGGATACGAGGAGGCTCTCGGCTACGCCGTGAGCGACATCGTCCGCGACAAGGACGGGATCACCGCAGCGCTCGTCGCCGCCGAGCTGATCAGCGAGCTCGCAGCCGAGGGCCGCTCCCTGCTCGACCTGCTCGACGAGCTGCACAGCCGCCACGGCGTCCACGTCACCGGCCAGCGATCCCTGCGCTTCGAGGACAGTGAGGGCCCGCCCCTGATGAGCGTGGCGATGGATGCGCTGCGCCAGGACCCCCCCGCAGTGCTGGGCCGGCATCGGGTCACCCGGGTGGTGGACCTGGCCCGAGGCACCGACGAGCTCCCACCCGGGAACGCGGTGGTCCTCGAGATGGACGCTGGGCGGGTGATCGTCCGCCCGAGCGGCACCGAGCCGAAGATGAAGGTGTACGGCGAGGTCCGCACCACCCCCGACGGGGACCTGACGATGGCCCGGCTCTGGGCCCGGGCCACCCTGAGCCAGGTCCTCGATGCCGCCATCGAGGCCGTCGCCGGCCCCGAAGAGCGTCCTAGGGCCGGTCTGTCCGGTGAGCCTGCGGCAACCCCCGGTCGCGCCGAGCCCGCCGAGGCCCGGATGGGTGGAGCTCGGGCCGCCGACCTCCGCCTGGTGGTCCGGTGCCTGGACCTGGAACCGTCCGGAGCCGACACCCCGGGGCGGGTCCGGGCCCGCTGCGCGCGAGCTCGCCGCCCCGACCCGGCAGACCCCACGGTGGGGCCTGCGGCGGGTGTGGTCGCGCACCTGCCGCAGATCCCGCTCGCGGCCGCGCTCAGCGGGGGGCCGGTCACCGTGGTCGCCCGGTCGGGCATCCACCCACCGGGATCACTGCCGATCGACGTGCGGGTCACCGAGGCCGCTCGCGCAGTGGAGCTCGGGGCCACCGCTCTGGACGTGGCCCTCGACAGCGCCAGCCTGCTCGCCGGGCGCGCTGGTGAGCTCGGAGCAGACCTCGCAGCGCTCCGGGCCGGGGTGCCCGGGGTCCGGCTCACCTGCGTCATCGCGGCCGACGAGCTGGGGTCTCCGAACCTGGTCCGGACCGGCTGCGAGCTGGCCCTCGACGCCGGGTTCGACGCCGTCGGGACCAGCGCCCAGGCCGCAACCCCCTGGGCGGTTCGCTCTGTCGCCGAGGTTCTCGCGGCTCACCACGACCGCACCGGCGAGGCTGCGGGCCTGAAAATCGGCTGCGTCCCCACCGAGGTGCTCGACGGCCTGGCCGACGCGCGCGACGTGCTCGGGGAGGGGTGGCTCACGCCCGATCGGCTCCGGTTCGGCGGGCTGGGGCTGCTCGTGGCCGTGCTGGCGGACCTGGTCGCCACCGAGGCCGCGCTCGGAACCGCCTTCTGATCCCGCCCCGCGCCCGTCAGCTGCTCGGCGGCAGGTCCTCGGGGCCGAAGGCACCCGGCAGCAGATCCGACAGCGGGACAGGCTCGCCGTTGGTGGCCACGAGCAGATCGGGGCCGCCGAGCTCGTGCAGGAGCTGGCGGCAGCGGCCGCACGGCGCCAGGCGGTCACCCGCGCCGTCCACCGTGATGATCGCCACCAGCCTGCGCTGGCCGCGCCGGACCAGATCCGATACCAGGCTGCACTCGGCGCACAGGGTCATGCCGTACGAGGCGTTCTCGACGTTGCAGCCCACGACGATGTCGCCGTCAGCGGTGAGCCCGGCGGCCCCGACGTGCAGACCCGAATACGGCGCATAGGCCCGCGCGGCGACCTCCACGGCAGCTCGACGGAGCTCGTCCCAGTCGATCCTTGGTGCGTCGGTCATGGCCGGCGCGAATGTAGCCGCGCTCGCCGCCGACTTGTCAGCGACGGGGAACCCGCTCAGCGAGGCCTGGTCATCCGGCCGGTGATCGCCTGGGTGCGGATCCGGACCCAGTTGGTGCGGGGCACCTCGTCGGCCCAGGGCTCCAGGCCCAGCTGATCCAGCGCCTGTTTCATGTCCTCGTCGGTGACCTCCATGGCCACCCCGTCCACGAGCACACTCCAGCCGCTGCGATGCTCCGCCGACCAGTCGTCCACCTCGAAGGCCACCGGGTGACGCAGGATGGCGGCGTCGAACTTGGAGCCGGCTGCAGTGCGGAAGACCACCGAGCGGTCGTGCACCGCGTAGTTGATGGGAAGCACCACCGGCTTGTCGTCCTGGACGAACGCGATCCGCCCCACCGGGGCCGACTCGATCAGCCGCCAGCAGGTGTCGTCGTCCAGGACCTGGAGGCCCTGCCGGTCCATCGGGAACGCCACCGCTCCGGCCGTCGGACCCGAATCACGCTTGTCGGCGGTGGGGTCCGGGGCCACGGCCAGCACGGGGCAGGGGGCGTGGGCCACAACGTCGGCGGTCACCGAGCCCAACGCCAACCGGGAGAGCCCGGACCGGGCGTGGGTGGCCATGGTGACGAGTGCCGCATGCCGCTCCTCGGCGTACTCGGCGATGGCTCGACCAGGACGGCGGTCACGCAGCACCTCCAGGTCGACCTGGGCGGGATCGGTCGACCACCGCAGGTCCCGGGCCAGCTGGGCCAGGGACTCGGTCTCGGGGGAGAGCTTGCCGCCGTAGGGGCCCGAGCGGGCCGCGTCGAGGTCCCGGGCCGTCGCCGGGTCGACGACCTCCACCAGCACCGGGTCGAAGTCGAACTCCCGGACCATGCTGTTGGCGACCGCGAGCGCCGAGGCCGAGGGGTCGCTGGTGTCGACGGGCACCAGCATGGCCCCGTGCAGGCGGAACCGCGACACCTTGCAGGACGGCCCGATGAGCAGGGCCGGCCGGCGGGTGGTCCGGAGCACGTCTGTGGCCACGCTGCCGATGACCGCCGCGGTGCGGCCGTGGCCCCTGGTGTTCATCACCAGCAGGGCCCGGGGCGCCTCCTCGAGCAGCTCGTCGAGCAGCTCCGCGACCGGGCGGGTCATGGGCGCGACCTCGATCTTGCGGGTGATGTCGCCGGCCCCGTTGGCCTGCCGCTGTACCACCCGGGTCAGGTTGACCCCGTCGTCGGACGGGGCGTGGTAGGCCACGATACGCATGGCGACGCCCAGGTAGGACCCAAGCGCGCTCGCCGGGCCCAGCGCCAGCGCGGACTCCGCCGAGCCGTCGATCGGGACGATCACTTCGTCGAACATCGCTGCCTCCGTCGGGGGTCGCAGGTGGTTTCGTTGCCTCTACTCATCACGATCCGTGACCGCTTGGACTCACACCAGGGTCGGAGGTCCTGGCGGACGAGCGAGCCAGGAGCTTGCGGACCTCGCTGACCCAGAGCACCGAGCTGGCCAGCAGGGCGCTCCAGAGCCAATCGGCGAGCGGGAGCGGTGTCGTCGAGAAGGCGTCGTTCAGCACGGGGAGGTAGACGACCAGGACCTGGAGGCCGACCGAGCCGGCGATGGCCAGCAGCAACCAGGGGTTGACCGCCCATCGGTGGAAGGCGCTGGTTCGGTCGGATCGGGCATTGAGGCAGTTGAACAGCTGGGCCAGCACCAGCACGGTGAAGGCTGCGGTGCGGGCGGTGTCGGTGTCGCTGCTGCCCTCGATCAGGCCGCCGGGGGCCTTGAGGTCGAACATGAACAGGGTGATGATCGCCATCGTCAGGCCGACCAGGGCGATGCCCCGGCGCATGGCCGCGTCGAGGACCCGCTCGCCGGGACGGCGGGGCGGGCGCCGCAGGACTCCGGGGTCGATCGGGTCCACGCCGAGCGCCAGGGCCGGTCCGGTGTCGGTGAGCAGGTTGATCCACAGGATCTGGGCTGCGGTGAGGGGGGCGACCACTGCCTCACCCTCGGCCTCGAGCCCGATCACGCCCACCAGGACCACCCCCAAGAACATGGTCAGGACCTCGCCGACGTTCGACGAGAGCAGGTAGCGCAGGAAGCTCCGGATGTTGTGGAAGATGCCGCGCCCCTCGCCGACCGCAGCCACGATGGTGGCGAAGTTGTCGTCGGTCAGGACCAGGTCGGCGGCCTCCCGGGCCACGTCGGTGCCCGCAACTCCCATCGCGGTCCCGATGTCGGCCGCCTTCAGGGCCGGGGCGTCGTTGACGCCGTCACCGGTCATCGCCACCACCTCGCCACGATCCTGGAGAGCCTCCACCAGGTCGAGCTTGTGGGTGGGCGCCACCCGGGCGAAGACCGGCGTGGTCGCCGCGGCGTCGGCGAACTCATCGCCCTCCAGTTCGTCGAGCTCCCGCCCGGTGACGGGTGTCGACGCGGCATCGGCGATCCCCAGATCGCAAGCGATCTGGTGCGCGGTGCGGGGGTGATCACCGGTGATCATGACCACCCTGATGCCTGCCCCCTGGGCGTCGGCGACAGCAGGTGCGGCCTCCTCGCGGGGCGGGTCGATGATGCCGACCACGGCGTAGAGCACCAGGTCGTGCTCCGACTCCTCGGTGAGCTCGGGCCCGGGGTGCGCTCGGCCCGCGATCGCCAGGGTCCGCATGGCCCGGCCCGCCATGTCGTCAACGCCCTCCTGCCACCAGAGGCGCCTGGCTTCCGAGAGGGCGATCGGACCGGTGGTGGTCAGCTCGTGACTGCAGCGGTCGACGATCACCTCGGGCGCGCCCTTCGTGTAGAGCATGGGGTCTGCCGAGGCGGGTTCCGAGCCGGTGACCAACACGGTCATGCGCTTGCGCTCGGCACTGAACGCCAGCTCGTCCAGCCGGTCTGGACCAGGTCGGGCCGCGGGCGTCCCCGCCTTGGCGGCGGCGGCGACGATTGCAGCCTCGGTGGGGTCCCCTACGGCCACCCACCCTCGTTCATCGAGGCGGATGGTGGCGTTGCCGGCCCGCGCGCCCGCAGCCAGCGCCTGGCGGGCCACGCCGGCGATGTCGCTGCCGAGGGGCACCCCCGCGGCGCGGAGCTCACCGGAGGGGCCGTAGCCGGTCCCGGTCACGTCGATCTGCCCGTCGGCGATCAACAGCTCCCGCACCGTCATCTCGCCCTGGGTCAGGGTGCCGGTCTTGTCGCTGCAGATCACCGTGGCCGATCCCAGGGTTTCGGCCGATGCCAGCCGACGGAGCAGAGCGTTGCGCGACGCCATGCGCTGGACTCCGATCGCCAGCACGATCGACAGCACCGCTGGCAGGCCCTCGGGCACGGCCGCGACGGCCAGGGACACCCCGATGAGCAGCACCTCCACGAGGTCGCTGGCGGAGTCGATGTCGGAGACCGCCACGATGGCCCCAACGACGACCGCGGCGATGACCAGGACTGCGATCCCGAGGAAGCGCCCGACCGCAGCGATCTCGCGCTCGAGGGGCGTCGGCTGGCGCTCGGTGCGGTCGAGCAGCGTTGCGATGGTGCCCACCTCGGTGTTCATGCCGGTGGCGGTCACCACCGCACGCCCGTGACCGGCCACCGCTGCCGTGCCCGCGAAGACCATGCAGGTCCGCTCCGCCATGGGCGTCTGCGCGTCGACGGCGTCAGCGCTCTTGCGGACGGCGACGCTCTCCCCGGTCAGCGACGCCTCCGAGATCGCCAGGGCCCGGCTCTCGGTGAGCCTGGCGTCAGCGGGAACGGCATCGCCCTCGTCGAGCACGATGACGTCGCCCACCACCACGTCCCGTGCCGGGATGCGCTCGTAGTGGCCGCCGCGGATGACCCCCGCTTGCGCGGCGGCCATCTCCTGCAGCGCCGCCACTGCCTTCTCCGCCCGCCGCTCCTGAACCGCGCCGATGGCGGCGTTGACGATCACGATCGCCCCGATGGCGATGGCGTCGAAGGGGAGGTCGCCGTGGCCTTCCAGCGCCCAGGCGACGAGAGAGATCACGATCGCGGCCAGCAGGAGCAGCACCAGGGGGTTGGCGAACTGCTCGCCGATCCGCTGGAGCCAGGTCCGGGTGGCCCCGGCGGTCAGCTCGTTCGGGCCGTCGGCCACCAGGCGCCGGGCCGCGTCGGCCCGGGACAGCCCGGTGGCGGGATCGGTCCGGGTGGCCGCAGCCACAGCGTCGACGGGGAGCGCATGGGGAGCGCCAACCGGGGCCGCCATGGTGGCCTGGGAGGTCAACGGGCGTCGAGCTCGGCTTCGACTGCGAGGAGGTCGAGGGTGGTGGCGATCACGGCGTCGGGATCGAGGCTGACCGCGTCGATGCCCTGCTCGATCAGGAACCGGGCGATGGCCGGGTTGTCCGAGGGGGCCTGGCCGCAGAACCCCGAGTGCCGACCGGTGCGCCGGCAACCCTCGATGGCGAGCCGGAAGAGCTCCAGGACTCCGGGTTCGGCCTCGTCGTAGTCGAAGGCGACCAGCTCCGAGTCCCGGTCCACGCCGAGCGCCAGCTGGGTGAGGTCGTTCGAGCCGATGGAGAACCCGTCGAAGTGCTCGGCGAAGGCGTCGAGGGAGATCACGTTGTTCGGGATCTCGCACATCACGTAGATCTCGAGCCCGTTCTCGCCCCGTCGCAGCCCGTTGGCGGCCATGGCCTCGACCACCCTCGCCGCCTCCTCGACCCGGCGGCAGAACGGGACCATGGGGATCACGTTGACCAGGCCCATGTCGTCGCGAACCCGCCGGATCGCCCGGCACTCGAGCGCGAACCCCTCGGCGTAGGCGGGGTGGCTGTAGCGGGACGCCCCCCGGAACCCCAGCATGGGGTTGGCTTCGTCGGCGGGTTCGAACGAGCGGCCCCCGAGCAGCGCTGCGTACTCGTTGGACTTGAAGTCCGACAGCCGCACCACCACCGGCTTGGGGTAGAAGGCCGCGGCGATGGTCCCGATGCCCTCCGACAGTCGCTCGACGAAGTAGTCGCCGCCGCTGGCATGGCCGGCGACGAGCTCCTCCACTGCCCGACGCTCGGCCGGGTCCTCGATGCGGTCGGGGTGCAGCAGGGCCATCGGGTGAGCCCGGATGTGGTCGCTGATGACGAACTCCATCCGCGCCAGCCCCACGCCGTCGTTCGGGAGCGCTGCGGTTGCGAAGGCCAGGTCCGGGTTGCCCAGGTTGACCTGGACCTCGGTGCGAGGCCGGGGGATCTCGCCCACGTCGTGGCGTTCGACCGAGAAGGGGAGCTCGCCGTCGATCACCCGCCCCACGTCTCCCTCGGCGCACGAAACCGTGACCGACTGGCCGGTCCGCAGAGCCACGGTGGCGGTGCTGGTGCCGACCACGGCCGGGATCCCCAGCTCCCGGGCCACGATCGCGGCATGGCAGGTGCGCCCGCCCCGGTTCGTGACCACGGCGGCCGCCACCCGCAGCACCGGCTCCCAGTCCGGGTTGGTGGTGTCGGCCACCAGGATGTCGCCCTCGCGGACCTCGCGGAGCTGCTCCAGCGAGTCCACCACCCGGACCACCCCGGTGGCGATGCGCGAGCCCACGGCTCGGCCGCGGACCAGGGTGGGCCCGTCCGCGTCGAGCCGGTGCACCACGAGCTCGTTGGTGGGCCGGTTGGCGGCGACGGTCTCCGGACGGGCCTGCACCAGGTAGAGCTCACCGTCCTCGCCGTCGCGAGCCCACTCGATGTCCATCGGCCTGGCCACCCCGGCCTTGGCCGAGTAGTGGTCCTCCACCACCATCGAAGCCCTGGCGAGGGCGATCACCTCGTGGTCGCGCAGGCAGAAGCGGCCGCGCAGGCTGGGATCGACCGGCACGTTCCTGGTGGTGGTCCCCACCCGGCCCCCGGCGTAGACCATCTTCAACTTCTTGGAGCCCAGGCTGCGCCGGAGCACGGTCTCGTGGCCGTCCCGCAGCGTGGGCTTGAACACGTAGAACTCGTCGGGGTCGACCGCGCCCTGCACCACGTTCTCGCCGAGACCGTAGGCCCCGGTGATGAACACCACGTCCCGGAACCCCGACTCGGTGTCGAGGGTGAACGCCACACCGCTGCTGGCGAGGTCGGAGCGCACCATCTTCATCACCGTGACCGATTGGGCCACCTCCAGCTGACCGAAGCCGTGCTCCATGCGGTAGTGGATGCCGCGGTCGGTGAAGAGGCTGGCGAAGCAGCGCTGCACCGCGTCCAGCAGCGCCTGCTCGCCCCGAACGTTGAGGAACGTCTCGTGGGCGCCGGCGAAGCTGGCCTCGGGCAGGTCCTCGGCGGTGGCGGAGGAGCGCACGGCCAGGGTCACGCCGTCGCCGTACTGGGCCCGGAGCTTGGCGTACCCGTCGAGGACGGCGGCGCGGACGTCGTCGGGGAGCGGGGTCGCGTGGACCAGCTCCCGAGCCGCGGCCCCCCGGGCCTGGAGATCGGCCACGTCGGTCCGGTCGAGGGGGTCGAGCAGTGCATGCAGCTGGTCGGAGACGCCGGTGACGGTGCGGCGGTAGGCCTCGGCGGTGATCGCGAAGCCGTTGGGCACCCGCACGCCGTAGGGGGTGAGCTCGCGGTACAGCTCACCCAACGAGGCGTTCTTACCGCCCACAGCAGCCACGTCATCGATGCCGATGTCGTCGAAGAACCGGACGAGTTCGGTGGCCGCGGTGGTCTCCATGGTGGTCATATCGCCATCTTCGGAGGCCGGGTCGCGCCCCCAGCAGAGGCCAAGGTCCCGAGCCCGGTGACCTTGGACTCTGCCCCGGATCCGGAGGGCGGCCCTACGTTCGGACCATGTCGATCGATACCGGGGTCGCGGAGACCCACCTGTCCTGGGTGTTCCTGTCACCCGACAAGGCCTTCAAGCTGCTCAAGCCGGTGCGGATGCCCTTCCTCGACCACACCGACCGGGCCGCCCGTGTGGCCGCGGCCGAGCGGGAGCTGGCGATGAACCGCCGTCTCTCGCCCGACGTCTACCTCGGTCTGGCCGATGTGCGCGAGGGTGACGAGCTGGTCGACCGCATGATCGTCATGCGCCGCCTGCCGGACGAACGGCGGCTGTCCGCGCTGGTCGGCCAGCCCGACTTCTGGGACTGCCTCCGGGGTGTGGCCCGGCGGGTGGCGGCCTTTCACGCCGGGCAGCCGCCCGTGGACCCGGCGCCGATGGCAACCCGCGACGCCGTGCTCGCCAACTGGGACGACAACCTCGAGGTGATCGAGCGGCACGCCGGCTCGGTGATCGACGGCAGGGAACACGACCGGGTGGCGGCGCTCGCGCATGCCTACTTGACCGGGCGAGCCCCGCTCTTCGATCGCCGCATCCGGGAGGGCTTCGTCCGCGACGGCCACGGCGACCTCATCGCCGACGACATCTTCTGCCTCGCCGACGGCCCCCGCATCATCGATTGCCTGGCCTTCGCCGACGACTGGCGGATCGGCGACGTCTTGCTCGACATCGCCTTCCTGGTCATGGACGTCCACCGCCTGGCCGGCGTCGACGCCGCCCGGGCGGTCATGGACTGGTACCGGGAGTTCAGCAACGAGCATCACCCGCCGTCGCTCGCCCATCACTACGTCGCGTACCGGGCTCACGTGCGAGCCAAGGTTGCCTGCCTCCGGCACGAACAGGGCGACCCCGCCAGCGCCGAGCAGGCGCGCACCTATCACAGACTGGCGGACCATCACCTGGAGCGGGCCCGGCTGCGCCTCATCCTGGTGGGTGGAGGGCCGGGGGTCGGCAAGTCGACGCTGGCTCTGGGGCTCGCCGACCACTTCGGGCTGCCGGTGCTGAGATCCGACGAGATTCGCAAGGACCACACGGCGACGCCGCGTACAGAGCATGCGTTCGCTCCGTTCGGAGAGGGCATCTACGACGAGGCCACCACGGCAGGCACCTATGCCGAGCTGCTCCGGGAGGCCGGAGCGCTGCTCGATGCCGGCCAGGGCGTGGTCCTCGATGCCTCCTGGGCCGCCGAGGCCCACCGCTGCGGCGCCCGTGACCTGGCGGCGCGCTGCGGCGCCGAGCTGATCGAGATCGAGTGCCGGCTCGACCCGGCGACCGCCAAGGAACGCATCGCTCGCCGGCTGGCGAACCCCTGGGATCCCTCAGACGCCACCCCCGAGCTGGTGGACCCGGCCGCAGCGGCCCGGGCTCCCTGGCCCGAGGCCATCGGGGTGTCGACCGCGCCGCCGGTTCCCGACGTCCTCGCTGCGGCCCTCGAGGCCATCGAGGGCGTGCCCGCCAACGCCTTCTGAGCCGCCGCCTCCTGACACTGAGCCGCAGCCTCCCCCAAATTTGTGCCAGGACGCGCAGAAAACCGCGCGGTCGGGCACAAATTTCGGAGGGTTCGCTCAGCGGAGGGTGGGCCCAGCGGAGGGTGGGCCCAGCGGAGGGTTCGCTCAGCGAATGGCCGGCGGACGGACCGTGAGGACGGGGCAGGCGCTGCGGTGGGCCACCTCGGCCATCACGCTGCCGTGGAGCAGCCGGGCGCTGCCCGTCAGCCCGTGCGTGCTCATGGCCACCAGGCCGGCGCCCAACTGAGCTGCTCGGTGGACGATCGCCGGACCGGCATGATCCTCGTGGAAGGTGTCGTAGTTCGGCAGCCGGCCCAGGGCGGCTTCAGCCTTGGCGGCGATGCGCTGCAGGTACGCGGTCTCGAAGAGGATCTCCGGAGTTCTCGCCTGGAACGCCGCGGCCACCGCGGGGCGAACCACCTGCATCAGCTCGAGGTCGTTGTGGAACACGATGGCCCAGGCCTCGGCGATGGGCATGATCCGCTCCGCCTCCGGGGTCCCGTCGAGCGGGATGAGCATGGGCGCGTCCACCTCGAAGCGCTCGGGGCGCACGGCCGGTCCGATCAGGAGGACCGGTCCGGACCGGTGGCGGATCACGTCGGTGGCCACGCTGCCGAGCACCGCTGCGCTCCGACCCCGGCCGTGGGTGGCCATGACCACGAGGGCGCCCGGCCAATCGTCCAGCCAGGTCTCGAGGAGCGGCGCGTCGGGGCCGGCGGGCTGCTCCACGTGGATCACGGTATCGACGCGCCGGTTGCCCGGGAGCGAAGCCAGCCGGGCGCGGTGCGCAGCGCGGATGCCCTCTGCGTTCTCGTCGGCGGCTGCGAACGTGACCAGGTGGAGCGGCGATGCCAGCGCCCTGGCCACCTTCAGTGCTGGCCCCAGGGCCCGGGCGGAGTCTTCGGATCCGTCGAGGGGAACGATCACCAGCTCGAACATCTTCAGGCCTCCTCGAACGGGATCACTGCGGTGGGGCAGGGGAGGTGGTGGGTCACCCAGGTGGTGACCGAACCGAGCACCGCGCCGAGCAAGCCGGTCGTCCCACGGGCCCCGACGACCAACAGGTCGGCGTCGGCGGCCCGGCTGACGAGGCGGTGCCCGGGGTGGCCGGACTCGAAGACCGGCGTGATCCGATCGTCGGGCTCATCCCGCTCGGCCAGGACCTTCCGGACGTCGTTGCCGAGATCCCGCTCGGCTCGGTTCCGCATGCTCGCGACGATCTGGGGGTCGACCTGTTCGACTCCCATGTCGCTGCGGAAGTCGAAGGAGCGGACCGCGGTGATCTGGGCGTCGGGTGCGAACTCGGCCGCCCAATGGAGAGCGGCGACCGAGCTCTGCGACCCGTCGAGCCCGACGACGATCCGGCCCAGGTGGGCGGGGCCGGGGTCGCGTGGCACGATGATCGTGGGTCGGGTGGCGTGAGCCGCCATCTGATGGCTCACCGACCCCAGGAGCAGCCGCCCGAAGCCGCCCCGGCCCCGGCTGCCGACGATGGTCAGCGCGGTCTCGGGGGCCATGTCCAGCAGCACCTGAGCCGGCTGGCCGAGCACTGCTCGACCCTCGACGCGGGCGCCGGTGTCCGCAGCCACCTTGGCGGCGACCTCGGTGATCTCGCGCTGGATCGCTTCCTCCATGTCGGGCTCGAAGGCGCTGAACCCACCACCGGCGAAGGGCAGCATCCCCATGTACGGGTATTGCCAGGCGCTCACGGCGATGAGTCGGGCGTCGTGGGCCGCGGCCAGCTCGGCGGCCCACACGAGCGCGTCCCGGGCGGGTTCGGAGCCGTCATAGCCCACGACCCAGGTTGCCCGGGCCGTCGTTGCCCGCTCCTGGTCCTGCGCGGTGGTCTGTTCATTCCTCATGGCGTGATCATCGCTGAAAGGACCGGGCCGGCGTAGGGCCCAAAGTCAGGCGTTGAATGTCAGGGGATGAGCACCG
>JBFINV010000019.1:0-15868 GCA_041611015.1 Acidimicrobiales bacterium
GGGATCCCGTGGTCCTGGAGCTCGACGAACAGGTTGTCGCGGCCGAAGATCTCCTGGAGTCGTCCGGCCTTCTGGTAGGCGCCCTCGGTGTCTCCCTGGAGCAGGGACTGCAGGACGTGGCCCCCCAGGCAGCCGGTGGTCGCGATGACCCCCTCGGCATGGTCGTTCAGGACCTCCCAGTCCACCCGGGGCTTGTAGTAGTAGCCCTCCATGAAGGCCCGGCTGGCGACCTGGATCAGGTTCTTGTAGCCCCGGTCGTTCTCGGCCAGCAGGGTGAGGTGGTAGTAGAGCTTCTTGCCCGCTTCGGTGTCACCACCGGAGTCGTCGAGGCGACCCCGCCGGCTCGGCCGCTCGGCCCGGCTGTCGTGGGCCATGTAGGCCTCGGTCCCGATGACCGGCTTGATGCCGGCACGGCGGCAGGCCCGGTAGAAGTCCAGGGTGCCGTACATGTTGCCGTGGTCGGTCATGCCCAGCGCGGGCTGGCCGTCGGCAGCTGCGGCGGCGACCAGCTCGTCGAGGCGCGACGCCCCGTCGAGCATGGAGTACTCGGTGTGGACGTGGAGGTGGGTGAACGACGATGACACGAGCGACGGACCCGGGCTGGCCGCCCCAACTCGTCCACAGGGCCTGTGGACGAACTACAGCGGTGTGATTCTGGGTGCCCCCTGTCTACCCGGCGCGGCCCGGCCTGGCAAGAACCGGATGGGGGCCCGGTTCCCCGCCCGGGTCACAGGTAGGTGCCCGGGCGGACCTCGGTGCTGTCGGGGCCCCGCTGCGGCGGGCCGTGCTGGGGTGGGGGGCCACCCCGCTGAACCCCGGGAGGGAGCTGGCCCCGCATGTTCGCCAGCTGCTGCTGGGCTGCCATCTGTTGGGCGAACAGGGTGGCCTGGATCCCCTGGATCAGCCCCTCGAGCCATCCGACCAGCTGGGCCTCGGCCACCCGGAGCTCGGATTCAGAGGGGATCTCGTCGTCGTTGAAGGGCAAGGTGATGCGGTCCAGCTCGTCGCGCAGATCGGTCGACAGCGCCGAGCCGAGCTCTCTGATCGAGGTCTCGTAGATATCCCGCAGGCGGTCCCGCGAGCTCTCGTCGAGCTTGGCCTCTCGTAGCTCCTCGAGCAGCTGGCGCAACATGGCGCCCACCCGCATGACCTTGGCCGGCTCCTCGATGAACTCCTGGGGACCCTGCTTGTCGTCGGGCTCGGTCGAGGACTCGGCGGGCACCAGCTCGGCCTCTTCGGCCGTGACGTGCTCTGGCATGTCGGTCATGGTGCTCTCCACAGCTACGGGCCCTGGGGTGCTGCCCGGACGAGCGTACCGGCCCGGGCTCGTCCCCTCATACCCTGCTGTACCTGGCTGCGTGGTTCGTGGCTCCATACGCCGGTCCTTCCCGGAGCGCCGGTTCGCTAACCCACGGCGGTCAGAAGGGGCACGAAGACCTCCTCGGGGGTCAGGCTCCCGTGACGCCCCTCGAGGAGCGGGCCGGGATTGGCCGGGTCCACCAGGGCTATCGGTGCACGGGCGACGACGGCCACGTCGCCCAGCCGAGCCCGAGCCGCCGACGAGACCGCCTTTCCGAGCCAGCCCTCGTCGAGGACCCGCTCGCGCGGGGCCACCCACGCCTCGTCCCCGTGGGCCTCGGCGGCCGCCTCGAACAACTCACCCGCCCGGTCACCCGGCGCGTGCAGCCACGCGAATCGAGCCTCGCCGGAGATGTGCGCGGTCAGCTCCAGCACGGCGGGGGCGATCGGGACCAGCCGCTCCCCCACCTGGACCTGCCCGTGGTCGGCGGTGACCACCAGCGCCGCCCCTGCTGGGAGCGTCTCCACGATCGTGGCCACCAGCGAGTCGACGGCCGCGAGCTCGGCGTCGTAGTGCATGTCGAGCCCGGTGATGTGGGCCATCTTGTCGATGCCGTCGTAGTAGGCATAGACGAACGACGCTCCCTCGCGCAGCAGGTGCCCGACGTCGACGGGGATCGAGCTGGGGAGCCAGTACCTGACATAGCGGGTGTCGCGCAGGTGGGCTCGGGTGAAGCCGCTGTCGGCGAACGCCGCGTGGCTGACCACCGGGGGCCCGGTCCC
This sequence comes from Acidimicrobiales bacterium, assembly GCA_041611015.1. GTDB lineage: Bacteria > Actinomycetota > Acidimicrobiia > Acidimicrobiales > UBA8592 > JBFINV01. Next base: position 2,083 of record JBFINV010000019.1, read on the forward strand.
GACGAACGGGATGATCGGCTGGAGCTCGGCAGGGTCGATCCGCTCGCGCGCATCGCCGAGCGGGCTGGTCCAGCGCAGAGCGTTCAGCAGCTCCCCCGCCACCCGCATCCGGTAGCCGACCAAGCCGTGCTCGCCCGGCGCGGCCCCGGTGGTGATCGACGTCAGTGCCGTGGCCGTGGTGGTGGGGGCCACGGTGGTGATCGGGCCCCGCAGCATCGACACCAGCGTCGGCGCCAGTAGGGCCCGCTCGACCAGCTGCTCGTACCCCAACCCGTCGAGCACCAGCAGCACCACCTGGGGGGCATCGAGGACCTCGTCGGGAAGCCAGCCCCGGCCGATCTCGGCGTGCTGGAGCAACGCCGGGACGATGTTGCTCACGCAGGCGCCGGCGTAGTCGGGCAGCACCGGGGTCGGAGGAGCGTCGCTGGTCATCGCCGGCCGAGCGTAGCCCTGCGCTCCGGGCCGGCCCTGCCCGCGCCGGTACAGTGGGCCCATGAAGGTCTCGACCCGGGGCGACTACGCCAGCCGGGCGTTGCTGTGCTTGGCCCTCCACGCCGACGAGACCCCCATGTCGGTGCGTGACATCGCCGAGCGCACCGGTCTGCCCCAGCCCTACCTGGAGCAGATCCTGCTGGCGCTCAAGGGCGCAGGTCTGGTTCGGTCCAAGCGAGGTGTGAGCGGCGGTTATCTGCTCGCTCGCGACCCCCAGGACATCTTGTTGAGCCAGATCGTCAGCGCGGTCGACGGCCCCATCGTCGCCGGTGACTTCGGCGATCCCCACACCGACGGTGCCTGCGACCACGAGGGGCAGTGCGTGCTCCTCGCGGTTTGGGCTCACGCCGGGGACCAGATGAGGAAGCTCCTCGACTCCTACCGGCTCGCCGACATCGCGTCGATGGCTGCCGGCGATCAGCCCTGGCCCGACTGAGGTCCGGCCTTCAGCGCAACCGGGCCAGCAGGGCGGCCAGGTCTTCGGGCGGGGGGCGCTCGAAGCGCAACCGCTCGCCCGAGCCAGGATGGTCGAAGCCCAAGAGCTCGGCGTGCAGCGCCGGCCGGCCGAAGGCCAGCGCGGCCCGGGCCCCGCCGTAGACCTCGTCGCCGACCACGGGATGCCCGATGGCGGCGCAGTGGACGCGGATCTGGTGGGTGCGACCGGTCTCCAGCTCGCAGCGCAGCACCGAAACCGGCGCCGGCGACTCGGCTCGCCGCACCACGCGATACCTGGTCCGAGCCTCCCGACCTCCGGCCACCACCGCCATCCGGGTGGGCCGGCGGGGATGGCGGCCGATGGGACCGTCGACGAGGCCCTCGTCGGCATCGGGGTGCCCCCAGACCACCGCCAGGTAGCGGCGCTCGACGGATCGGGCGGCGAGCTGGGCCACGAGGGAGGCTCGAGCCCGCTCGGTCCGGGCCACGACCAGCAGACCGCTGGTGTCGCGGTCGAGTCGGTGGACGATGCCCGGGCGTTCGGGTTCGCCGATCCCGACGATGCCGGGATAGCAGGCGACGAGGGCGTTGACGAGGGTGCCGCTGGCGGTGCCCGCACCCGGGTGGACCACCAACCCCGCAGGCTTGTCGACCACGACCAGCTCCGGATCCTCGTGGACCACGTCCAACACGATGGTGGGGTCGGGCTCCACCACCGGCACGGCCCCCAGCTGCTCGTCGTCGATCTCCATGTCGTCGCCAGCCGAGACCCGCTCCGATCCCTTGCGCACCGGCCGCCCGTTGTGCCGGACCCCGCCCTCGTCGATCAGCTCGGCAGCGGCCCGGCGGCTGCAGCCGGTGACGAGCGAGACCACGCGGTCGATGCGCTCGCCGGCGAGGGCAGCCGGCACCTCCTCCCGGCGCATCGGCTCGGATCTACGACGGCCGGTGCCGGACCGGGTCCTCGTGGGACCGCTCCGAGACCAGCAAGGCCAACAGAACGCCGCCGATCACGATCCCCATGTCGGCGACGTTGAACACCGGCCACCACTGCAAGTCGATGAAGTCCACGACCGCACCTTGGAGGAACCCGTCGCCGCTGCGCACCAGCCGATCCACGACGTTGCCCAGGGCGCCGCCGAGCACCAACCCCAGCGCTCCCAGCATCCACGGCTGTTCGATCTTGCGGCCGACGACGATCACCGCGATCGAGACCGCGACGGCGACGAGGGCGATGAATGGGGTGTAGTCCGAGCCCAGGCTGAACGCGGCGCCGTCGTTGCGCACCAGGTTGAAGCGGGCTGTCCAGACCAGATCGATGGTGCGGCCGTCCCCGAGGGCCTCGACGGCCCACCACTTGGTGAGCTGGTCCACGGCCAGCACCACGGCGCCGACACCGAGGAGCAGCCTCAGCCGCCTGGCGGGGTCGAGCCCGGCGCGCTGGTCTGGGTCGGAGCCGGAGCCGGCAGGGTCGGCGGGAGGAGCACCCTCAGCGCAGACCGAACCCACCGGCCTTGTACTCGACCCGCTCGGCCGCCCACGGGATCGCCCGCAGCCGCTCCTTGGGGATGGGCTTGTCGGACACCAGGCAGATGCCGTACGTGCCGGCATCGAGCCTGGCCAACGCGGCGTCGATCTCGTCCACGGCGGCCCGGGCGTGTGCGCTCAGGGCCAGGTCCCGCTCCCGCTCGACCGCCAGGGTGTCGCCCTCGCCGGACTCCTCGTCGAACTGCACGTCGCCGGGCTCGCGGCCCTCCACCAAAGCATCGGCTTCGGCCTTGAGGATCTCGGCGGACTGGATGTAACGCTGGCGCTCGGCCTCGAGCGAGGCCCGCATCTCGTCGAGGAACTTCTGGTCGAACGGCGACTTGTTGGTCTTGGAGCGGGCGGTGGTCTTCTTGGCCGTCGATTTCTTGGCGGCGCCGCGCTTCGATGTGCTCTTGGCCGCGGCCTTGCGAGCCGGAGCCTTCTTGGCCGACGCTTTCTTGGTCGCGGCCTTCTTCGCTGCCGCCTTCTTGGCCGGCGCCTTCGAAGCTTGCGACTTCGCCGTCTTCGCCATGTCCCTCGCTCTCTCGTCTCGTGGAGGACCGGTGCCGAACCCCGACCGCCGACGGTGCGAACGCCGGAGTGTACCCCTGTGCCGGCACCGGCAGGGGGAAGGGCACCCTAGCGGCCTCCGGCGCCTTTCGGTGCATGTAGCGAGCCCACGAACACCAGGTGCGCCCGATTCATTCCCGGCCCGGCCCGAGCCGGGCCGGACCCGCTCGGGATCCGGTCAGCGTCCGGGGCCGAAGCGGTCGCTCCAGCGGCTCCGGGAGTCGCTGTCGTCATCGGCGTCGAAGAACGCCGACAGGGCCGCGTCGGTGTCGTCGTCGAGGGGGCCAAGGCTGTCGGCCTGATCCGCCTGCCGCAGATCCTCGAAGAACCGGTCCCCGGGGTCCTCGGCCTCACCGCCGACGGCGGGCATGGCCCGGGTCGGGGGGCCGCCGTCGTCCCAATCCGGGTCGGCCTCGATGTCGAACAGGCCACCCGCGGTACCCCCCTCCTGTTCGTCCAGCCAACCGGCGTCGTCGGCCTCGTCAGCCTCGTCGTCGCCGAGGTCGAAGACCGAGCGGGAGGCCGTGGCGGTGGCGTCGCCCTCGTCGGTGGCGTCGAGCGGGTCCTCCTCGTCGCTCACCACGTCGACCTCGAGGTCAGCGACATCATCGAGATCCTCCGCACGCGGGGGCTCATCGAGGTCGATCTCCACCGACTCCTCCTCGACGACGATGGTCACCTCGCCGAGATCCTCGTCGCTGTCCGGCAGGGCGAAGGCCTCCTCCACCTCCTCGGCCACGTCGTGGGCCAGGTCGGGTTCCTCGTCCAGGTCGGTGTGCGCGTCGAGAGCATGCTCCGCGCCGGCCGACGGTTCCCCGGTGGCCAGGACCGTGGCCCGGAGCTCCTCGACGAGGGCCAGGATGCGGGTGCGGTCGGTGGCCAGCCGCCCCTCCAGCGAGGCGGTCTGCTCCTCGAGCTCGGCGCGCTTGGCCTCGAGGGCGTCCATATCGCGCACCAGCTCGGCCCGGGCGTCCTCGGCCACCCGCCGGGCCTCGTCGGCTGCCACCTCGCGGATGGCTGCCGCCTGGGACTCGGCCGCGGCGGTGACCCGCTCGGCGTGCCCGTCCGCCTCGCTCTTGGTCGCGGCCGCGTAGTCGTCGGCTTCTCGGCGAATGCGGGCCGAGTAGGACTCGGCGTCCGCGGTCAGGGTGTCCGCGGCGAGCTGGGCCGCAGCGAGCAATCGCTGGGCTGCGCCCTCGGGGTCGTGCAGCCGGGGTCCGCCGGAGGTGCCGGGCGACGCCGGGGACTCGGCCACGGTCGATGCCGCCGGGACGGGCTCGTCTGCCGCGACCGGCGGAACCTCGATGGCCGGGCCCGGCTCGGACGGCTCGTCGATCATGATCGGGTCCTCGGGGCCCGGGTGGCTGGCGCCGAGCACCGCGACCACTCGATCCAGGAACGTGTCCACCTCACGGGTGTCGTAGCCGCCGCGCTTCATGTGACTGAACTCCACGTTGCGCACGTCGTCCGCGCTCATCGAACCATCCGGCAGCAGCGGAGCCTCGCTCTCCATCGTGGCCGCCACCCGATCGAGGAAGGCGTCGACCTCCTGGGTGTCGTAGCCGCCCTTCCGGATGTGCGTGAACTGGACGGTCAAGACCTCGTCCGCGGTCACGGGTTCGATGTGGCTCGCTCCGGATCCCATGACAGACGATGCTAGCGGGGCCGTGGCGGACCCGATGGGACCGGCTCGGGGTCGGATTCAGTCGTGGAGGCCGGCTTCCTGGAGCAGTTGGCGCTCCTCGGCCGAGACCTCGACATCGGCCGGCGTCAGCAGGTACACGTGATCCGCCACCTTCTGCATGTCTCCCCCGACGCCGTAGCACAGCCCGCTGGAGAAGTCGATCAGCCGGCGGGTGAGGTCCCGGTCGGCTTGTTGCAGGTTCACGATCACGGGCTGCTTGAACTTGAACTTGTCGGCCACCTCCTGCGCGTCGTTGAAGGACTTGGGCGACACGATGTGGGGTTTGGCCGTGGCCGGTGCGGGGATGGTGCGCACCACCGACGGGCGCCGCACCGACTCCGGGACCTCCTCGATCGGGATGGGGCGCACCGCGCTGACCGGGCGGGCGGCCTCGCCCGGTGCGGGGCGGGTGGGGCCCTCGGGCGGGTCGGGCACCGCCACCTCCTGCCCTCGGGGGTCGAGGGCCCGGACCCGCTCGTACTCCTCGCCGGCGACCTGCTGGTCGAGCGCCTCGAAGTCCTCGTCGCTCCCGAGGCCGAGGTACAGCATGGCCTTCTTGAAGATGGACGGCATGTTCGGAGCTCCTGGATCCGGTTCGCTGACCGGCATCCATCCTAATTGGCGCGCCGGGCCCTCCGGGGCCAGCTCAGCCGGGGCGGGGGCCGAACAGCGCGGTCCCCACCCGCACGATCGTGGCCCCGGCGGCCAGCGCCACCTCGAGATCGTCGCTCATCCCCATGGAGCAGTCGACCAGGTCGAGGTCGTCGGCCAGACGCCGCAGGCGCGAGAAGACCTGTCGGGTCTCCTCCAGGTCGCCGAGCGCGCCGATGGTCATGAGGCCCCGGACCTCGAGCGGCAGGTCACGCAGCTGGTCCACGAGGACACCCACCTCACCGGGCTGGACTCCGGACTGGGACGAGCGCCCGGTTAGGTTCGCCTGCACGAGCACCGCGGCGTCTGGGGCCCGCTTGGCGATCTCGCGACCCAACCGCAGCGAGTCGACGGTCTCCCACAGATGCACCCGGTCGGCCACCAGCCGCACCTTGTTGCGCTGCACGTGGCCGATGAAGTGCCACAGCGGGTCGCCCGCCCGGTCACCGAGCGCAGCCGCCTTCTCGGCCATCTCCTGGGCGTAGTTCTCGCCGATGTGGTCGATCCCCGCAGCCAGCGCGGCCCGGACCGCGTCGGGCCCGAACTGCTTGGTGACCGCCACGATGGTGACGGGTCGGGTGGCACGCGCCGCGATCGTGCGCCGCAGCCCGTCGGCCCGTTCTGCGACCAGGTCCGGGTCGACGCTCACGGCTCGTCGATCCACACCACCATGGCCTGACGCTCCCGCTCGCCCCGGGCCCGGTGCGACCAGTACCGGTCGGCCTCCGCTGCGGTGCAGCCGCCGATCTCGGCCGACAGCTCCACGCCGAGGCGGCTGAGCACCGCCCGGACCGCACCGGGCAGGTCGAGCGCAGGCGCACCCGTCGCGGTCACCGCGCGGATCTCCTCGCCCAGGCGGCCGGTCAGGGCGTCCAGGTCCTCCTGGCCGAACTCGTAGCGGTCGGGCCGGATACAAGGGCCGAGCACGGCCACCGGCGCGGCTGCTCCCAGGGCGGCCATGGTGTCGAGGGTCCGCTCCAGGACGCCCGCGGCCAGGCCCCGCCACCCGGCATGGGCCACCCCGACCACCCCGGCCCGGTCGGCGAAGGCCACCGGGGCACAGTCCGCCACCTGGACTGCGATCGGGGACCTCGGCACGGTGGTGCATCCGGCGTCGGCCTCGGTTCCGGCGCGGTCTCCGGGTCGCCGGACGGTCACCACGTCTGCGCCATGGCGCTGGTGGAACCAGGTCCAGGGGGCGTCCACGACGGCCCGGCGACGGCGTTCGACGGCCTTTGGGTCAGCGCCAGCAGCCAGGTCGCCGTGGCGTCGATCGGTGACGACCACCCGCGCGAGGCGGTGATCCGCGAGCCGGAGGGACCAGTCGCTACTGGAGGAACGAGGGGACGTCGAACTCGTCCTCCTCCACCTCCTCGGACTCGCCGAAGACGTCGGGCATGTCGTCGACGATCGGCGCGGTGGTCGTCTTGCGCTCCTCGCCCTCCCAGCGGTCGAAGCCTGCAGCGATGACGGTGACCCGCACCGCCTCGCCCATCGACTCGTCGACCACGGTGCCGAAGATGATGTTGGCATCCGGGTGGGCCACGCTCTGGACCAGCTCTGCGGCGTTGTTGATCTCGAACAGCCCCAGGTCGCTCGAACCGGCGATCGACAGCAGGATGCCCCGGGCTCCGTCGATCGAGGACTCGAGCAGCGGGCTCGAGATGGCCTTGCGCGCCGCGCTGGTGGCCCGCTCCTCGCCGGTGCCGGCGCCGATCCCCATCAGCGCAGACCCGGCGTCGGACATGATCATCTTGACGTCGGCGAAGTCGGTGTTGATGAGGCCGGGCGTGGTGATGAGCTCGGTGATGCCCTGGACCCCGTGCAGCAGCACCTCGTCGGCCATCTTGAAGGCGTCGATGACAGTGGTCTTCTCGTTTGAGACCGACAGCAGTCGATCGTTGGGGATCACGATCTGGGTGTCGACCTTTTCGCGGAGGCGCTGGATGCCCTGCTCGGCCTGGACCGCCCGGCGCCGGCCCTCGAAGGCGAAGGGCCGCGTGACCACACCGATGGTGAGGGCCCCCTGGCTCTTCGCCACCTCGGCCACGATGGGAGCGGCGCCGGTCCCTGTGCCGCCGCCCTCGCCGGCGGTGATGAACACCATGTCCGAGCCGGTGAGGGCCTCCTCGATCTCCTGGCGGTGGTCCTCGGCTGCCTGGCGGCCCACCTCCGGATCGCTCCCCGCCCCGAGGCCGCGGGTGATGTCACGGCCCACGTCGATCTTGACCTCGGCATCGGAGAGGAGCAGGGCCTGGGCATCGGTGTTCAGCGCGATGAACTCCACGCCCCGAAGCCCGGCGTCGATCATCCGGTTGACGGCGTTGACCCCGCCACCGCCGACGCCCACGACCTTGATGACTGCCAGATAGTTGTGTGGATTGTTGACCATTGGAGCCCCTCCCGGCTCGCGGCGCCCAGGCGCCTCTACCTCCGGTCCCGGCCTCCCACCCTAGGGGTTCCGAACCTCAACTCGATCTCGAGATCTCGTGACCTCAGGTTGTTGTTGATGTGGAGGATGTGCTCTGTCGAGCCTAGGAGCAGCCGTCGGTCCGGGTCAAAACCGGCACGGTCGGGGCCCGAACGTCGATGGCGTCGAGGCAGGTGAGGTCGGCGCGGGTGACCATCGTCAGCGCCGCGAGGAACTTGTCGTCGAGCTCGGTGGTGTCGCCGACCAGCACCCGGCCCCCGTCGACGAGCTCCAGCTCGATCCCGGCGTCGATTTCGGCGATGGCCGCCACCTGGGCCCGGAGGCCCTGGGGCAACAGCGCGGCCACCTCCAGCGCCGGCAGCGACCGCTTCCCGATCCAGCCACCCGGACGGACCTGCCGCCGGGCACCCTCGACGGCGACCACGCCCTTCGGGACCCGGGCCCGGTCGTCCAGCACCCGCCCCTCGGCATCGACCAGTAACCACCCGTCCGCACCACGGACTGCGGCGACCGGCTGGCGCTCGCTGATGGTGAACCTCACCTCGCCACCGATCGTGCGGTCCGAGGTCACCGACCCGACCCAAGGCAGCGCCGCGATGGCCTCCCGAGCCCCGTTGGTATCAACCTCGAGTAGAGGTTCACCTATGGCGATCCCGGCGGCCTCGACGATCACTGCGGCCGGGGTTCGCTCTGCACCGTCGATCACGACCTGGTCCACCGTGAACAGCGGGCTCCGGGCGACGACCCACCATCCCGTGGCCACCAGCGCCGTGGAGGCCACGAGGGCGACCAGCACTCGCAGGCGCCGCCGCCCTTGCTGGCGCAGCAGCTCGATCCGGCGCGCCTGGAGCCGAGGGTCCATGGGGACCGCGCTCGTGGGGACCCCGCTCGTGGGGACGGTGCTCATGGGCTGGCCCCGGGATCGGTGAGGGCGGCGACCGCAGTGGGATCGAAGCCGACCAGGCGGGTCTCGGCGTGGAGCACGATTCCCGTCTCCGAGTGGACCCGCCGCACGATCTCGACCATCAGCGCCAGCACATCGTCGGCTCGCCCGCCCGGATCGGCCTGGATGAAGTTGGCGTGCTTCGGGGAGACCTCCGCGGTCCCGACGCGGAAGCCCTTGAGCCCGGCGGCCTCGATCAGCCGGCCCGCGGTGTCGCCCGCAGGGTTGGTGAAGACCGAGCCTGCATTCTGGCCGCCGGGCTGGTTCTCCCGGCGCCAGCGGACGATCTCCGCAAGGAGGTCCTGACCCTCCTCGGCGTCGCCCGGCTCGAGCTGGAGGTCGGCGGACACCACGAGCTGGTGGGGCCGGATCGACGACCGCCGGTAGCCGAGCTCGAGTGCCGAGGCGTCGAGGTCGAGGACCGCGCCGGTGGCCAGGTCCACCACCCGGGCCCCGATGATCGACTCGGCCATGTCCGCGCCGTGGCCTCCGGCGTTCATGCGCACCGCCCCGCCGACCGAGCCCGGGACCCCGACCGCCCACTCGAAGCCGCGTAGGGACCGGGCGGTGAGTTGGCGGGCCACGGTGGGGAGGCTGGCGGCACCCCCGAGGCGAACCCGCCCCTCGCCGAGCTCGGTCACGGTCGCGAACGGCTCACCGAGGCGGATGACCAGACCCTCGACACCGCGGTCGGCGACCAGCAGGTTGGAGCCCCTCCCGAGCACGACGACCGGCACGTCGTGCGAGCTCGTCACCGCTGCGACTGCCGCCAGGTCGGCCGAGCTCATCACCTCCACGAAGAGCTGCGCGTCACCCCCCACCCGGTAGGTGGTGAGGAGACCGATGGACCGCCCCCGCTCGACGGCTGAAGCGTCCAGGGCGGCTTCGAGCTCCTCGGCCACCGACTGGAGGCGGCGCGCGGGGGACGCCGACGCGGTCATGCGGACCGGCCGAGCACGAGCTCGTCGGGCAGCGTGGTCAGATCGCCCGCCCCCAGGGTCAGGCACAGATCGCCCGGGCGGAGCCGGTCGAGCAGGTACCGGTGAAGGTCGTCGCGGTGGGGAAGGTACGCCAGCGCCGTCCCGGGGCGGGCGTCGAGGATGGCGTCGGCGACCAGCTTGCCGCTGACCCCTGGCATCGGCACCTCACCGGCGCCGTACACGTCGGTGACCACCACCAGATCGGCGCCACCGAAACGATCGCCGAAGCTGGTCGCCAGGGCCGCGGTGCGGGTGTAGCGATGGGGCTGGAACACGCAGACCACGCGATCCCACCCGCCAGCGCCGGCGGCTTCGAGGGCGGCCTCGACCTCGCCGGGCAGGTGCGCGTAGTCGTCGACGTAGGTGACCCCGCCGTGCTCGCCCCGGAAGTGGAACCGGCGGGCGACACCCCCGTAGCGCGCCAGCGCCGCTCGTGCTGCATCGGCGGGGGCCCCGAGCTGGAGGGCCATGACCACCGCCGCCGCCGCGTTGCGGATGTTGTGGAGCCCGGGGGCCGCCAGCTTGAACGTGCCCAGATCCTCGGGACCGGCCAACCGGAACGACGCCGACGCCCGCTCGCTGTGGGGTTCCGAGATCACCCAGTCGGCCCCGGCGTCGACCCCGTAGCTGATCACGCCGTCTGCGGTGGCCAGGGCCGCGGCGCCCGGGTCGTCGAGGCACAACACCGTGGGCCCAGCCACGCCGTCGACGAAGGAGGCGAAGGCCTCTTCGAGGTGGGCCTCGGTGCCGTAGTAGGAGAGGTGGTCCGGTTCCACGCTGGTGACGATGGCCGCGGCCCGGTCGAGCTCGAGGAACGTGCCATCGCTCTCGTCGGCCTCGACGACGAACCAACCGTCCCCATCGGCCCACACCGCACCCGAACCGGTCTCGTTCAGCTCACCGCCGATGATGAACGACGGTGACAGCTCGGCGACCCGCAGGATCACCGCGAGCATCGACGAGGTGGTGGTCTTGCCGTGGGTACCAGCGACGGCCACGGTGCGCCGGATCCGGGTGATGGCCGCGAGCATCTGCGCTCGGCTCACGACCGGCACCCCCTGCTCGAGCGCCGCCACCACCTCCGGGTTGGAGTCCGGGACCGCGGTGGACCGGGTCACGAGCGAGGCCTCGCCGATGTTGGCGGCGTCGTGCCCGACCACGACGGCGATCCCCTCGGCGCGGAGCCGCTCGAACCCCGGGGCCGCTTTCAGGTCGCTGCCCGACACCGTGTGCCCCATCGCCGCCAGGACAGTCGCGATGGCCCGCATCCCAGCACCGCCGACCCCGATGACGTGGATCGCCATGGGCCTGCTCAGGTCGACCAGTTCGGGTCCCTGGCTCATGCGGCGTGCTCCTCCATCACCCCGACCCCGATGACGTGGATCGCCATGGGCCTGCTCAGGTCGACCAGTTCGGGTCCCTGGCTCATGCGGCGTGCTCCTCCAGCACCGCCGACCCCGATGACGTGGATCGCCATGGGCCTGCTCAGGTCGACCAGTTCGGGACCCTGGCTCATGCGGCGTGCTCCTCCATCAAGCGGGCCACCTGGTCGGCGGCGTCGGGGCGGCCGACGGAGCGGGCCGCCCGGGCCATGGCGGCGAGGCGTCCGGGCGCAGCCATGAGCTCGTCGACGAGCCGGCAGAGCATGGCGCCGTCGAAGGCTCCGTCGGCCACCATCAGGGCGCCGCCCGCATCGACCAGAGCCCGCGCGTTGGCGGTCTGATGATCCCCCGGGGCCCCCGGTAGGGGCACCAGGATCGCAGGGACCCCGACCACGGCCAGCTCGGCGGTGGTGGAGGCCCCTGCTCGCGAGACCACGAGGTCGGCGGCGGCGAAGACCGTCGGCATGTCGTCCTCGTAGCGCACCGGCTCGTACGCCAGGTTCCCGCCGCTGACCCCGGCCCGGCGCTCCTCCAGCAGCTCCCAGTCCCGGGCGCCGACGACGTGGCGCAGGGCCAGGTCCCCACGATCCTTCCAGCACTCGGCGGCCTCGAGCGCGGCCTCGTTGAGACGCAGGGCTCCGAGGGAACCGCCGGTCACCACCACCAGAGTGCGCCCGGCGTCGACACCGAGTCGGCGGCGGGCACCGTTGCGGTCGCGTTCGCGAGAGACCGCCAGCATCTCGGGCCGGACCGGGTTACCCGTCACGGTGGCCCTGGGGAGCGCAGTCCCCGGAAAGGACACCGCGCACGCTCGAGCCCACCGGCTGATCAGCCGGTTGGCAGCGCCCGGGGCGGCGTTCTGCTCGTGGAGCACCACCGGGATGCGGCGCAGCTGGGCCCCGAGCGCGCAGGGCACCGCCGCGTAGCCGCCCAGCGAGAGCACGATACGGGGTCGCTCCCGGCCGAGCAGGCGATAGCCGCCCACCACACCCCGGCCCACGCTGGCGCCGGCCCGGAGGGCCTCGGCCGACAGCCCACGCGGTACTCCCCGGCCGGGCAGGGTCACCAGCTCGAACCCGGCGGGCGGTACCAGCTCGTGCTCGATCCCCCGCTCGCTGCCGACGTAGAGGATGGAGCCCGGTGCATGGCCCCGGGCCACAAGGGCGCGGGCCACGGCCAGTCCCGGGTGGACGTGGCCGGCGGTGCCACCACCGGCGATGACCGCGAACCGGCCCGTCATGCCTCCCCCTGGCGCCCGATGTTGAGCATCACCCCGACCGCAGCCATGCCTGCGACCAGCGAGGTCCCCCCGAAGGACACGAAGGGCAGGGGAACCCCGGTGATGGGCAGCACCCCGACCACGGTCCCGATGTTCACCAGGGCCTGGATCACCAGCCAGGCCACGATCCCGAGCGCCACCAGGGTCCCGAACCGATCGGGGGCCCGCAGCGCGATCCGGATGCCGAGCGCCGCCACGACGAGGAACAACGACAGCACCATCACCGAGCCCACGAACCCCATCTCCTCGCCCACAACCGCGTAGATGAAGTCGGTGTGGGCCTCCGGGAGGTAGCCCCACTTGGCCCGGCCCTCGCCGATGCCGACGCCGGTGACCCCGCCGTTGGCCACCCCCACCAACGACTGGATCGTCTGGTAGCCGGCGTTGAGCGGGTCCTCCCACGGGTCGAGGAAGGCCAGCAGGCGATCGCGCCGGTAGGCCTCGGTCATGGCCAGCACCAGCGCCAGCCCCACGCCGGCGGCACTGACCCCCAGCAGCGGGCCCAAGGCCACGCCACCCGCGAAGAGCATGGTGAGGGTGATCCCACCCACGACGATCACGCTGCCCAGGTCGGGCTGGAGCATGACCAGGAAGGCGCAGACCGCGAACACCAGCAGCACCGGGCCGATGGTGTGCAGCGGCTGGTCGAGGGCCCGCTCCCGCTTGGCGAGCAGGTCGGCGGTGTAGAGCACCATGGTGAGCTTCAACAGCTCGGTGGGTTGGAAGCTGAGCGGGCCGACGGCGATCCAGCGGGTGGCCCCCTTGGCCTCGATACCGATCGAGGGGACGAGAACGACCAGCAGGGTCACGAGGGTGACACCCAACGCTACTGGGATCAGCTGGCGCCAGTGCTGGTAGTCGATCGAACGGGCCACGAGCAGGGCGACGGTCCCGAGCCCGAGCCACATGCCCTGCCGGCGGAAGTGGAACCAGGTGTCGGTGCCGTCGTAGAGGGAGCTGACGCTCGAGGCCGACAGCACCATCGCCAGACCCACGACGACCAGCGCGACCACGGCCACGATCACCACGATCTGCGCCGTGCCCCAACCACCGGCGGGCGCGGTCAGACCCTGCTGGTCGCCCCGGGAGACGGCCGTCACGACGACCCCTCCCCCACCAGCTCGGTCACGCAACGGGCGAAGTCGTCTCCGCGGGCTCCGTAGTCGGAATACCAGTCATAAGAGGTGCACGCCGGGGACAGGACCACCACGTCGCCCGGGCGAGCCAGCCCTGCGGCGCGCTCGACGGCGGTGGCCATCGAGTCGGCGCAACGGACCGGTACCTCGCCTGCGAAGACTGCCGCGACCTCGGCGGCGGCCTCGCCGATGGCGACCACCCCTCGCAAGCGAGGACCGAGCACACCCAGCGGGGACAGGTCGACCCCCTTGTTGCGCCCGCCGGCGATCAGCACC
>JBFINV010000020.1:0-15787 GCA_041611015.1 Acidimicrobiales bacterium
CACCCCGCCACCGAGCACGATTCCTGCGGGGTCAACTTCGTCGTCGACCTCAAGGGCCGTCCCAGCCACGACATCGTGCAGGACGCCATCGGGGCCCTGTGCCAGCTGGCGCACCGGGGAGCGCTCGGAGCCGACCCGAACACCGGCGACGGCGCCGGCCTGCTGATCCAGATCCCGGACCGCTTCTACCGCGAGATCGTGCCGTTCGGGCTGCCGCCCCCCGGCGCGTACGCCACCGGCATCGCGTTCCTGCCCCAGCGTCCCGAGGAGGCCCTCCGGGCCCGCGCCGAGATCGACACCATCGTCGCCGACGAGGGCCTCGAGGTGCTGGGCTGGCGGGACGTACCGGTCCATCCCGACAACCTGGGGTACGGGTCGCTGGCGACCTTGCCCGAGCTGGCGCAGATCTTCATCGGCGGCCGCGGTCTGACCGGCATCGATCTCGACCGTCGGGTCTTCGTGGTGCGCAAGCGCATCGAGCACGAGATTCGCCTCGCCGCGGGGCCCGACGAGCGCAACGAGGCCATGGGCGGCACGAGCGAGGCCCACGACGGGGTCTACTTCCCGAGCCTGTCCTGTCGCACCATCGTCTACAAGGGCATGCTGACCACCGCCCAGCTCCAGCCCTTCTACCAGGACCTGAGCGACCCCCGGGTCGAGAGCGCGCTGGCGCTGGTGCACTCCCGGTTCTCGACCAACACCTTCCCCTCGTGGCCCCTGGCCCACCCGTACCGGTTCGTGGCCCACAACGGCGAGATCAACACCGTCCAGGGGAACCGCAACTGGATGCGGGCCCGGGAGGCGCTGCTGCGCTCGCCACACCTCCCCGAGGACATGGAGCGCATCTTCCCGGTGTGCACCCCCGGCGCGTCCGACACGGCCGCGTTCGACGAGTGCCTGGAGCTGCTGGTCCTGGGCGGCTACTCGCTGCAGGAAGCCGTGCTCATGATGATCCCCGAGCCGTGGGAGAACCACGAGTCCATGCCGGCGGACCTCGCCGCGTTCTACCGCTACCACGCGTCGCTGATGGAGCCGTGGGACGGCCCGGCGTCGATCATCTTCACCGACGGCACCGTGGTCGGCGCGGTGCTCGATCGCAACGGGCTGCGGCCGTCGCGGTACTGGGTCACCGACGACGACCGGGTCATCATGGCGTCGGAGGTGGGGGTGCTCGACGTGGCCCCGAGCAAGATCGTGGAGAAGGGCCGGCTGCAGCCCGGTCGCATGTTCTTCATCGACACCTCCGAGGGCCGCATCGTCCGCGACCCCGAGATCAAGGCCGGCATGGCCTCCGGCCGGCCCTACCAGGAGTGGCTCGCCGCCAACCAGGTGGCGCTGTCCGAGCTGCCCGAGCGCGCCCTCGACCGGACCGAGGAGACCCCGCTGGTGACCCGCCAGCAGACCTTCGGCTACACCCACGAGGAGCTGCGCCTGCTGCTGGCCCCCATGGCCTGCGACGGCTACGAGGCCATCGGCTCGATGGGGACCGACACCCCCATCGCGGTCCTCTCCGCCCGCTCCCGGCTGCTCTACGACTACTTCCAGCAGCTGTTCGCCCAGGTCACCAACCCGCCCCTCGACGCCATCCGCGAGGAGATCGTCACCGCCACCTACGGCTGGCTGGGGCCCGAGGGCAACCTGCTCGATCCCCGCCCCGAGTCGTGCCGGCAGATCTTCATCGAGCACCCGGTCATCACCGACGCCGAGCTGGCCAAGCTCGTCGACATCGACGGCTTCGAGACCCCCGAGCCCGGCATCGACCACTTCCGGACCCGGGTCATCTCCTGCCTGTACCCGGCCAGGGCAGGCGGCGCCGGGCTGCGCGCCGCGATCTCGCACATCCGGGCCCTGGCCACCGCGGCCATCGACGAGGGATACAACCTGTTGGTCCTCTCCGATCGAGGTTCCGACCGCGAGCATGCGCCGATCCCGTCGCTTCTGGCCACCGCCGCGGTGCACCACCACCTGGTCCGCGAGAAGTCCCGGACCAAGGTGAGCATCATCGTCGAGAGCGGTGACATGCGCGAGGTCCATCACCTCTGCCTGCTGCTCGGCTACGGCGCCAACGCGGTGAACCCCTACCTGGCATTCGAATCGATCGACGAGATGATCGAACGGGGCCTCCACGGCCTCGACCCGGCGATGCCCAAGGCCGAGGCCCATCGGAACTTCGTGAAGGCCGCCGACAAGGGCGTGCTGAAGGTGATGTCCAAGATGGGGATCTCGACGGTGAAGTCCTACGTGGGCTCCCAGATCTTCGAGGCCATCGGCCTGGGCATCCCGCTGGTGATGGACGCGTTCACCGGCACCCTCAGCCGCCTCGGCGGCATCGGCTACGCCCAGCTGGCCGAGGAGGTCAGCCAGCGGCACCGCCTGGCGTACCCGCCCGTCGCCGAGGCTCGGGCCCACCGCGACCTCCAGCTCGGCGGCGAGTACCAGTGGCGGCGCGAGGGAGAGCTGCACCTGTTCAACCCCGAGACCGTCTTCAAGCTGCAGCACGCCACCAGCGAGGGGCGCTACGACATCTTCGAGGAGTACACCCGCCGGGTCGACGACCAGTCGAAGGCCCTGGCCACCCTGCGGGGCCTGTTCCGGTTCCGCGAGGGCGTCCGACCGCCGGTCCCCCTCGACGAGGTCGAACCGGTGCGCGAGATCGTCAAGCGCTTCTCCACCGGCGCCATGTCCTACGGGTCGATCTCGGCGGAGGCCCACGAGACCCTGGCCATCGCGATGAACCGCCTGGGGGCCAAGTCCAACACCGGTGAGGGGGGCGAGGATCCGCGCCGGTACGTCCCCGACCCCAACGGCGACCTGCGCCGCTCGGCCATCAAGCAGGCGGCATCGGGGCGTTTCGGCGTCACCAGCGAGTACCTGGTCAACAGCGACGACATCCAGATCAAGATGGCCCAGGGCGCCAAGCCCGGCGAGGGCGGGCAGCTGCCGGCTCACAAGGTGTGGCCCTGGATCGCCGAGGTCCGTCACTCCACGCCGGGGGTGGGGCTGATCTCGCCCCCTCCGCACCACGACATCTACTCCATCGAGGACCTGGCCCAGCTGATCCACGACCTCAAGAACGCCAACCCCGAGGCCCGGATCCACGTCAAGCTGGTCTCCGAGCTCGGCGTCGGCACCGTCGCCGCCGGGGTCTCCAAGGCCCACGCCGACGTGGTCCTGATCTCGGGCCACGACGGCGGCACCGGCGCGTCCCCGCTCACCTCTATCAAGCACGCCGGCACCCCCTGGGAGCTCGGCCTGGCCGAGACCCAGCAGACGCTGCTCCTCAACGGCCTGCGCGACCGGATCGTGGTGCAGGTCGACGGTCAGCTCAAGACCGGCCGCGACGTGGTGATCGCCGCCCTGCTCGGTGCGGAGGAGTTCGGCTTCGCCACCGCGCCGCTGGTGGTCATGGGTTGCGTGATGATGCGGGTCTGCCACCTCGACACCTGCCCGGTCGGGGTCGCCACCCAGGACCCGGCCCTGCGGGCCCACTTCTCCGGCCGCGCCGAGCACGTCGTGAACTTCATGGAGTTCATCGCCGAGGAGGTCCGCGAGCTGCTGGCCGAGCTGGGCTTCCGCAGCATCCGCGAGGCGGTCGGCCAGGTGGACGCCCTCGACGTGTCCGAAGGGGTGGACCACTGGAAGGCCGCCGGGCTCGACCTGTCGCCCATCCTGTACTCGCCGCCGTTGCCGGAGGGGGCCTCGCGCTGCCAGAGCCGCGAGCAGGACCACGGGCTCGACCAGGCCCTCGACCAGACGCTGATCCAGCTGGCCGCAGGGGCGCTGAACCACGGGGATCGGGTCACGCTCGACCTGCCCATTCGCAACGTCAACCGCACCGTCGGCACCATGCTGGGGTACCACCTCACCAAGCGGTGGGGAGCCGAGGGTCTGCCCCAGGACACCATCGACATCAGCTTCACCGGCTCGGCCGGCAACAGCTTCGGCGCCTTCGTGCCCAAGGGGATCACCCTGCGCCTCACCGGCGACGCCAACGACTACGTGGGCAAGGGCCTGAGCGGGGGGCGGATCACGGTCCGACCTCCCGACGACGTGCCCTTCGTGGCCGAGGAGAACATCATCGCGGGCAACGTCATCCTGTACGGGGCCACCAGCGGCGAGCTGTTCCTGCGGGGGCGGGTGGGGGAGCGCTTCTGCGTGCGCAACTCCGGCGCCGTCGCGGTGGTCGAGGGGATCGGTGACCACGGCTGCGAGTACATGACCGGCGGTCGGGCGGTGATCCTGGGCAGCACCGGGCGGAACTTCGGCGCCGGCATGTCCGGTGGCATCGCCTACGTCTACGACCTCGACGGCGACTTCGAGGTCCGCCTCAACCGGGAGATGGTCGACCTCGACCCGCTCGACGACGACGACATCGCCTGGCTGCACGACCGGGTCGGCCGCCACCGGGCCGAGACCGGTTCGGAAGTCGCGGCCCGCATCCTGGCCCGGTGGCCCGACGAGCTGGCCCGGTTCAAGAAGGTGATGCCACGCGACTACAAGCGGGTGCTGTGGGCCATCGCCGCCGCCGAGCGGGAAGGCACCGACGTCGACGAGGCGGTCATGGCCGCGGCCCGGGGCTGACCGCCGTGGGCGACCCGCGCGGCTTCCTCCACCACGAGCGGGCGCTGCCGGCCCGGCGTCCGGTCCCGGTGCGGCTGCGCGACTGGAAGGAGGTGTACGAGCCCTTCGATCCCGGCGCCCTCCGGCTTCAAGCGTCGCGCTGCATGGACTGCGGCATCCCGTTCTGCAACAACGGCTGCCCGCTGGGCAACCTCATCCCGGACTGGAACGACCTGGTCTACCGCGACCACTGGCGGGACGCCATCGACCGGCTGCACGCCACCAACAACTTCCCGGAGTTCACCGGACGGCTCTGCCCCGCCCCCTGCGAGGCCGCCTGCGTGCTCGGCATCAACGAGGACCCGGTCACCATCAAGCAGATCGAGCTGGAGATCATCGAGCGGGCCTTTGCCGAGGGCTGGGTGACGCCGGTGATCCCGTCGGCGCGTTCGGGCCGGCGAGTGGCGGTGGTGGGTTCCGGACCCGCCGGCCTGGCGGCGGCGCAACAGCTCACCCGGGCCGGCCACGACGTGGTGGTCTACGAGCGGGCCGACCGCATCGGAGGCCTGCTCCGCTACGGCATCCCCGAGTTCAAGATGGAGAAGCGGGTCCTGGACCGCCGGCTCGACCAGATGCGGGCCGAGGGCACCGAGCTCCGGGTGAACGTGAACGTCGGCGTGGACCTCACCGTCGACGAGCTCCGCGGCGGTCACGACGCGGTGATCCTCGCGGGCGGGGCCACCCAGTGGCGCGACCTGCCCATCCCGGGCCGGGAGCTCGAGGGCGTCCACCAGGCCATGGAGTTCCTGCCCCCGGCCAACCGGGTCCAGGAGGGCGACCTGGAGGAGCACCCCTTCTCGGCGCGGGACAAGCACGTCATCATCATCGGCGGGGGCGACACCGGTGCGGACTGCCTGGGCACCGTGCACCGCCACGGAGCGGCGTCCGTGCACCAGTTCGAGATCATGCCCCGCCCGCCCGACGAGCGGGCACCGTCCACGCCCTGGCCGACCTGGCCGCTGATGCACCGGACCTCGGCTGCCCACGAGGAGGGCGGCGAGCGGGTGTTCTCCATCAACACCGTGGCCTTCACCGGCGTCGACGGCCGGGTCACGGGCTTGCAGACCGTCGAGGTCGAGCAGGTCATCGACGACAACGGCATGCGCTTCGAGCCCGTCCCCGGGACCGAGCACGAATACCCCGCCGACCTGGTCCTGCTGGCGATGGGTTTCGTCGGCCCCGAGCGGGGCGGCCTGCTCGACGAGCTGGGGGTCGAGATCGACCAGCGGGGCAACGTGGCCCGCGACGCCAGCTGGATGTCCTCGGTAGAGGGGGTCTTCGTCGCCGGCGACATGGGCCGCGGCCAGAGCCTGATCGTGTGGGCGATCGCCGAGGGTCGGGCCTGCGCGGCGGCGGTCGACGAGTACCTGAGCGGCGACTCGACCCTGCCCGCGCCGCTCGAGCCGACCACCCAGCAGCTTCGCTGAGCTGGCGCCCGGCCTCGGTCCGCGCTCAGCGGAGGTCGCCGGACTCGATCGCCATCAGCGACGGGCGCACCCGGCTGAGGTACCAACCGGAGATGGCCAGGCCACCCAGGACCGTCAGCACCCCGAAGCCGATGGCGCACATCCACACCACCTGGCGGCGCTGGGCGAAGGCCCAGACCCAACCGGGGCGAGCCGCGGCGTCGAGGAATGCCCAGGCGCTGAGCGCGAGCGGGATGCTGAGCAGGACCAGCACCGCGAGGGTCTCCAGGATGTCGAGGAGCATCGGCGTTCAATCCGGCACGGCCCCGAGGAACTCGAGCCCGGCGTCGATGAAGTCGAACGTCTTGGGGGTCGCGAAGTGGTCCACCCCCCGCAGGGTGACGAGGGTGGCGTCGGGCAGCGCCGCCACCAGCGCGTCGGGCGGCCAGGTGAAGTCCTGGTCGCCCAGGACCACGAGCACCGGACAGGTCACGCTGGCCAGCATCTCGGCATCGAGCGCCGGGCGCGGGGTGCGCAGCATCGCCATCAGGGACTCGCGGTCGACGTCGGGGGCGTCGGCGAGGGCGTGGAAGTGCCTGGCCTCGGGGTCCTCGGGATCGGCCACCCCGCCGACGGCGGCGGCGATCCTGGCGTCGCGTTCGAGGTCGGGCTCGAACAGGTTCTGCCCGACACCGGCGACCACCAGCCGGTTGAAGCGGTCGGCGTGGCCCGATGCCGCGATGGTGAGCAGGATGCGGGCTCCCAGGCTGAAGCCGATGGCGTCGACGGGCTCGGCGGGGAACTGGGCGAGGACCTGAGCCTCGAGGTCGTCGAAGGCCGCGGAGTCATGGGGCTTGGGCGCGCCGCCGTGGCCCGGCAGGTCGATCGGGATGGCGGTGCGCCCGGCATCGGCGAGCAGGTCGAGCCAGCCGGTCTCGCCCCAGGTGCGGGCGCTCGACGTGGCCAGCCCGTGCAGGAGCACGATGGGACGGGGCATGGGCTGACCTTAGTGACATCCAGCCGAAGAAGGCTTCCCGCACGAAGCCGACCCGTGGCCTGCAACCGGTCGATCGCGGGGCACGTCGATGGAGCCTGGGGGCCGCCGGCATCGCGGGCGGGGCAGCCGGCGGCCCCCTCAGGCGTCGGTGCCAGTCACCAGATCGAGCACCGGGCGCCTGCCGACGGCTGGTGGCTCCAGGCGGCGGATGACACGGATGTCCGCCGAGCGGAAGCTCGCCAGCCTGGTGGCCCAGCTGTCGAGGCGGCCGTCTGCTCGGTCACACGCGAAGAACGTGGTCATCGGCCCCTCCTGCTGGTAGGCGTCGGCGCTGACCACGTGGGGCTCTGAGTCGTCGGTCAGGATGATCTCGTAGACGCTCACCTCTCTCCTTTCTTTGCCCCCCGGTCGGCGCTCGGGCCTGTGGACGACCTTACGGACAGGTGCTTGTGGGGCGCTAGAGGACAAGGCTGTGGATAAGCGCGGGAAAAGCTGTGTGGGGTTTGCGGGGCGGCTCGGTGCCCGAGCCCGTCAGTGACGCTCGAGCTCGCGGAACGGGGTCCGGGGCCCATGACGGGGCGGCTTGCCACCGGCCTTCAAGAGCCCCTGCACCCGGCCCCGGTGCCCGGCGAAGGGGGCCAGCAGCTCGAGCATCTCCTCATCGGTCGAGCGCCGCTTCCCCGCCAGCGCCCAGGCCACCGTGTGGGGCAGGTTGTGGTCGCCCACGATCACCGCATCGGGATCGCCGAACGCCACCCGCCCCACCGACGTCGCGGTCCATGGCCCGATGCCCCTGATGGTGCGGAGGCGGCGGTACGCCTCGTCGCGGGGGAGGTCGACCAGCGGGTCGAGGCGGTCGGCCGCCCGGGCGATCCGGCCGACGATCTCGGCCCGCCTGCGTTCCACCCCGAGACGGTGGAACTGGTGGCTGCCCAGCTCGGCGAGGGTGACGGGGGCCGGGGCCAGCCGCAGGTCCAGCGGGCCGGGCGCGGGCTCGCCGAAGCGGACCACCAGCCGCCGGTACGAGCGCTTGGCCTCCTTGCCCAACACCAGCTGCCCGAACACCGTGGGCACCAGTCGCTCGACCAGATCGCCGAAGCGACCCATGCGCACCCCGGCTCGCCGGCGAGCCAGCCCGGCGACGACCGGGTGCGGGCTGGGGTCGAAGCTCTCAAGGTTGTCGTCGAAGCCCAGCCAGTCCTCGAGCCGGGCCAGGGCCAGTTCCGCCCCCGGGCCCCACGCCCAGCCGCCGGCCTCGCCGGCGGCGATGCGCCGCACCGCGACGGTGGCCGGGCCCGCCGCGGTCCGCAGGGCCTTCCAGTAAGTGTCGCCGTGGCGGGCGCTGGTCGGATCGCTGCTCGACAGCCGCACCGGCGCCACGGTTCGGGCCACGTCGAGATCCGCGGGGACGTCCAGCAGCCGCTGGTGATCGGCGGACGCGGGATCGAGGGCGGGGGGTGCTGACGCCACGCCGGGAGCGTAATGGCCCCGCGGCGATGGGGGACGGGGCACCGTGGGGGACCGAACCGGCACCTGGCGGGACCCGAAAAGCACGAAGACCCCGGATGGACCTCTGGGCCGAAGCCCTTTGGTCTCTCCGGGGTCTGTGCGGTCAAGGTCAGCAGCTCGCCGTAATGCTCCTCTCGGAGCACACCGCTGGTCTGCTGTCCCGCTCTCCCTCCGGTCCGAAGACCTTTGCGAGTCGGGCCGTCTCAGACCGTCGCCTACCCCGAAGGGTCTGCCCCGGCCTGCTCGGTCCCCGTCCGTGCCGACCCCGAAGGGCCTTCACGGTGCGGGGCGCCGGCTCCAGCTGATCCGAAGATCCTCCTTCACCGTCGCTACGATGCGCTGCTGGCCCGAAGGCCTTGGCGTACCGCCGGGTCCTGTGCCGAAGCGCCTGACCCGCCTACCTCTTTCCTATTCCAGCGCCCGTACGCTCGCTTCGGCCGGCTCGTGCCTTCCCGGGCTTCGATGCTGCCACCGCTTCCCGCTGGGTTTCGCCGACTTCTGCGTGCGCCGTTATCGCTGGCGTGACGGAGACATTGCCATTCGCCGAAACTCGGGGTCAAGGGGTATTCCCGAATCCCCAGACTTATCCCCCGGATTCCTGCGAAATCCCCAGGGCGAACCGCACTCACCCACAGGTCGTCCACAGGGAACACGGCCCGATACGGACATCGGGGTCGTCTCAGGGGGCCCAGGCGCCCCGCTCGCGCAGCACCCGGCGCAGCGCCCGGGGCCGGTCGGTCATGATCCCGTCGACGCCCAGGTCGAGCAGTCGGTGCATCTCCGCGGGGTCGTCGATGGTCCACGCATGGACCACCACCCCCCGGCGGTGGGCCTCGGCCACGAAGCGCTCGGTCACCACGCTGACCCGCCCGAACCGGGGCGGCACCTGGGCGCACACCCCGGCGATGGGTCCGACGGGCACGCCGGCGCTGGCGGCTCGCAGCTTCGCCACCGCTCGAGGCCCCATGCCGGTGCAGAGCCGAGGGCCGAGCTGGTCGCGGACCCGGGCGATGCGCCGGTCCGAGAACGCGCCCACAGCCACCCGGTCGACCGCACCGGTTCGCTGCACCGCGCGCACCAGGGGCCCCACGGCGCGGTCGTGCTTGGGATCGACGTTCACCCGGACGTGACCCCAGGCGCCGAGCAGATCCTCCAGGCGCGGGATCGTGCCCGTGCCGTGGATGCGGGCACGCTCGACCTCCCGCCAGGGCAGCTGGGCGATCCGACCGGTCCGGTCGGTCACCCGATCGAGCGCCTCGTCGTGGAAGGCCACCAGCTCGCCGTCGGCGGTCACGTGGACGTCGGTCTCGAGATAGCGGTAGCCGAGCTCGATCGCGGCCTCGAATGCCTCCATCGAGTTCTCGGGCGCGTCGAGGGCGCCGCCCCGATGCGCGAAGGGGATCGGGCCGGGGTGGTCGAGGAACGGCCAGCGGCGCACGAGCCGAACTTACCGCGCCACCGCACCAGTACCCTGGCGCCGATGGATGCGACGGTGCGGTTCGTCGAGCTGGTCAACGGGCCGACGACCGACGTCGACCTGACCACCGGCTCGCTCCTCATCGCCGCCCACGCCGACCCCGACCTCGACCTGCTCCACCAGGCGGCCCGGGTGGACGAGCTGGCCGAACGGTGCCCCGAGCCCACCCTCGACGGCGTCCGGCGGGCCCTGTTCGACGACCTCCGGTTCACGGGCGACCGCCGCAGCTACTACGACCCGGCCAACTCGCTGCTGCACCGGGTGCTCGACCGGCGGCTGGGGCTGCCCATCACCCTGTCGGTGCTGACGATCGAGGTCGGCCGGCGCATCGGCGTGCCCCTCGACGGGGTGGCCATGCCGGGACACTTCCTGGTTCGCGACCGGGTTCTCCGCGACGTCTTCGTGGATCCGTTCTCGGGGGGAAGGCTCCTCGACGACGCCGGCTGCCGCGGCCTGTTCCACTCGGTGGCCGGAGCCAAGGCCCCGTTCCGGCCCGGCTACCTCGACCCGGTCCCGGGCACCGCGATCCTGGCCCGGATGGCCGCCAACCTGGTGAACGCCTACCGGCGCAGCGACGACCGCAGCGGGCTCCGCTGGGCGGCGCGCCTGCGAGCCCGCTGCCCGCAGGTCTCGCCCCAGGAGCTGGTCCAGCTGGGCCAGGCGCTGGGCCACGCAGGCGCCTACGACGAGGCCGCCAACCTGCTGGAGGGCGCGAGCGAGCACCTCGGGCCGGGCGAGGCCACCCGCTGGTTCGGCGAGGCAGCCCGCTTCCGGGCCCGGCTCAACTGACATCGCGAGCCGCGCCGCGTTGAACGACCGGCGCCAGCCCGGCCGGTACTGTTGAGGACGATGCAGCGACGGACGAAGATCATCGCCACCATCGGCCCGGCATCGGAATCGGAGGACACCCTTCGCAAGCTGGTCGACGCAGGCATGGACGTGGCCCGCATCGCGTTGGCCCACGACCCCCTCGACGACTGCCTGACCCGCTACCACCGCATCCGGTCCGTCGTCGCGGACTCCGGCCGGCGGGTCGGGGTGCTGGTCGATCTGCCCGGGCCCAAGATCCGGGCGGCCAGCTTCCCCGAGGAGGGCGCGCTCCTCGAGACCGGCAGCCGCATCCGCGTCGTGCCGGGCCACGAGGCCTCCACGGCCGAGGTGGTCGAGGTCGACTACGACAACCTGCTCCACGACATCCGCCCCAGCGACCGGCTGCCGTTCGGGGACGGGCAGGTCCAGATCGAGGTCGAGAAGATCTCGAGCGACGGCGCCATCGCCGTGGTGACCGCCGGCGGGGTCCTCAAGGGTCGCCCCGGGCTGCGGATCCCCTCGGACCGGCTCAGCCTGCCCACCCCCACCCCCGACGACCTGAACAAGCTCGACGCCTTCGTCGAGGCCGGCGTGGACATGGTCGCGGTGTCCTACGTGCGCTCGGCCCACGACGTACGCCGGGTCGGCACCGAACCCCACCCACGGGGACCCCTGGTCGTGGCCAAGATCGAGACCCGGGCCGCCATCGAGAACCTGGAGGGGATCATCGAGGCCTCGGCCGCCATCATGGTCGCCCGGGGCGACCTGGGGACCGAGTGCGACATCGCCGAGCTGCCGCACCTGCAGAAGCAGATCATCGCCGAGTGCATCGCCGGGGGCCTCCCGGTGATCACGGCCACCCAGATGCTGGACTCGATGGTCAAGTCGCCCACCCCCACCCGCGCCGAGGCCTCCGACGTCGCCAACGCGGTCTTCGACGGCACCTCGGCGGTGATGCTGTCGGCCGAGACCGCAGTGGGCCTGCACCCGGTGGAGGCGGTGGCCACCATGGCCCGCATCGCCCAGCGCGCCGACGAGGAGTTCGACTACGAGGGCTGGGCCGAGCGGGTCGCGGCGCTGCGCATCACCGCCAGCGAGGACCCCGCCCAGATGATCACCGACGCCATGACAATGGCCACGTGGCGGACGGCCAACGAGCTGCGCCTGGCGGCGCTGCTGTGCATCTCGGGATCGGGCTTCACGGTGCGGTCGATGGCCCGGTTCCGGCCCAACACCCCGATCCTGGGGATGACGGCCGACCCCAGGACCGCCCAGCAGCTCACCCTCAGCTGGGGGGTCACCCCGCTGCTGATCGAGCCGGAGTGGTCCTACGAGTTCCGGGTGGACAAGGCGGTGCGCCACGCCAAGGAGGCGGGGCTGGTGCGCCCGGGTGATCTGATCGGGGTGCTCGCCGGGATCACCGGCGACGCCCGGGCCACGGACGTGCTCCGGGTGTTGCGGGTGACGTGAGCGACCTGCGGGTGCGGCGACCGCCGGGCCCGATCGGCGGCGAGCTCCAGGTGGTGCTGATCCACGGGGCGATGGATCGGGCCGCGAGCTTCGAGGGGGTCCGCCGGCGCCTGGCCGACCTGTACGTGGTCAGCTACGACCGGCGGGGCTATGGCTCCTCGCCGCCGCTGGCTGCGCCGGTCGACCTGCCCCGGCAGGTGTCGGACCTGTTCGCAGTGATGGGTGGGCTGCCGAGCGTGCTCGTCGGCCACAGCTTCGGCGGACTGATCGCGCTGGTCGCGGCGACCGAGGCCCCCGAGGTGGTGCGGGCCGTCGGCATCTACGAGCCGCCGATGCCGTGGCTCGACGAGTGGCCGGTGCCCCCGGCGTTCGACGAGCCCGCACGGGCCGCCGAGGTGTTCTTCCGCCGGCTGGTCGGCGAGGAGATCTGGCAAGGCCTGTCGCCGACCTTCCGGGACCAGCGCCGGGCCGAGGGAGTGGCGCTGATGAGCGACTTCGCGTCGGCGGGGGAGGGGATCCCGTTCGACCCCGGCGACGTGCTGTCGCCGGTCGCGGTGGCCTGCGGGAGCGCCAGCGCCGACCACTACCAGCGGGCGGCCGCCGAGCTGTGCCACCGGATCCACGGCACCGAGCTCACCGTGATCGAGGGCGCGGCCCACGGCGTGCACCAGTCCCACCCCGACGCCTTCGCCGGCTGGGTCCGGACGGTGGTCCGCCTCGCCGGGGCTGAATAGCCTGCGGCACATGTCGGACTCCTCGATCTCGTTCACGCCCGCCGGACCGCCCGAGACCGTGCTCGACCCCGAGCCGCCCGAGGCCCTCACCGGCCTCACCGAAGCCCTGGCGATCGAGGATCGCGAGCAGGCCCGGGCCGCCGTCGCCCGGGTGGTCGCCGACCACCCCCGGTTCCTCGACGGCTGGGCCCGCCTGGGGGACCTCGCCCGCGACGACATCGAGGCCTACGCCGCCTACCGGGTGGGCTATCACCGGGGCCTCGACCGACTGCGCCAGCGCGGCTGGCGGGGCTCGGGGTTCGTGCGCTGGGAGCACCAGACCAACCGCGGGTTCCTGCGGGCCCTGGCCGGCCTCGAACGGGCCGCGGCCGCCATCGGCGAGCACGACGAGCAGGAGCGCTGCGCCCAGTTCCTCCGCCAGCTCGACCCCCACTGGCCCCCGTCGGAGCTCGGCGGCTGAGCCAGGTGCGGCCCGATCGCCGCGACGCGATCGACGTCGCTCGCGTCGCCGCGCTGCTGGTGGTCGTGGTCGGCCATCTCACCCTCGCTGTCATCGACCGTGATGCCGGCAGCGTGCGCGGCGCGAACCTCCTGGCGCTGCGCCCCGAGTGGGCCTGGGTCGCGGCCGCAGCGCCGATGCCGATCTTCTTCGCCGCCGCGGGGTGGGCGAACGCCCGGGCGTCGGTGGTTTCTGCGACACCTCGGTTCCGCACCCTGGTGGGGGTCGCGACCGTCGTGGTGGTGTCCTGGTCGGCTGCTGTGGTCGTCGCTCGGGGCGTGGCCGGCGGGCCCGGCGTGGTGGCCGACGGCGCCCGGATCGCCACCCAGCCGGTGTGGTTCCTCGCTGCGTACGTCCCGTTCGTCGCCACCGGCCGCTCCCTGGCCGCCATGGCGGCCCGGGCGCCGGTCGCCGTCATCGGCGGCTCCCTCGCGGTGCTGGCCGCACTCGACGTGGCCCGCTTCGGCCTCGGCGCCCCCGACTGGATCGGCTGGCCCGGCTTCTTCCTGGCGTGGGGGGTGCCCTGGCTGGCCGGCGGCTGGTGGCGCGATCGCGCCGATCGCGGGTTCCGGGAGCAGCGGGCGGGCCTCGTGCTCCTAGCGGTCGGGGTCGCTGCGGCAGTGGCCCTGGTTCACGGAGCGGGCTACGCCCCCGCGCTGATCGACGCGGTCGAGGGGGCCCGGTCGAACACCACGCCGCCGACGCTCTACACCGCGGTCGTCGCCCTGGCGCAGGTCGGCGTGCTGCTGCTCGCTGCCCCCGCCCTCGACGCCGCAGGGTGCCGCTGGCGGCGCATGTGGGACCGAGCCGGCGAGGCCGCCATCGGTGTGTACCTGTGGCATCTCACTGCGCTGGCGCTGTGCGGTGCCGTGATCGCGCTGGGCCTCCCCGTCCCCGAACGGCTCACGCCCGCCTGGTGGGCGACCCGACCGCTGTGGTGGGGTGCGGTGATCGCCGTCGCGCTCGGTCTCGTTGCGGCCACGGTCGCGATTCGAGACTGGATCCGAGATCGGTCCGGAGAGCCCGCCGTTCCTGGCGCCGCGCATGCGGTTGCCGGGGTGGTGCTGGCAGCTGCAGCCGCGGCGCTGGTCGGCCTCCGTGGACCGCGGACGGTTCCCTTGGCCTTCGCCTGCTCGGTGCTGTTCGTCGCGGCGTGGCTGGCGCTGGGTGGCGGCCGCAGCCGGCCATTGCAGGGGTCCGCTCCACCCGGAGCAGGGGCACGGCAGCCTCGAACCCCCTGAGATTCAGCTCGGTTGGCCGGTCTGTGCGATCAGCTCACCGAAGAGCTCCCAGATGACCGAGGCATCGCCGACCGCGACGTCGAAGCGGTTCATGCACACCGTGGCGCTCCACCCGTCGTCGGTCACCCCGGCTGCGCACGTATGCCCCGTGACGCCGCCGCCGGCATGGCCCCATCCCGTGCCGCGTTCGGGCCAGCGCTGCGCTTCGATCCCGAGGCCGACACCCCCCAGGGCGTCGGTCATCGCTTCGACCGACGCCGCCGACAGCAGGCCGTCGAAGATCGAGCCGAAGAACGTCGCCACGTCGCGGGTGGTCGAGACCTGGCCGCCCGAGGCCCACGTCTGCGAAACGGCACCGCGAGCTGCCTCGAGGCTCAGCCGCACCACGAGCTCCTTCGAGAGGGCCATCTCGCCGGGGAGGAGGCGGTCGACCTCGTCGGGCCACGCCAGGGAGGTGTCCGCCATCGCCAGCGGATCGAAGATCCGGGTCTGCATCACCTCGGCGAGGGGTTGTCCGGTTGCCGCCTCGATCACCCCACCCACCACCACGTAGCCGGGATTGGAGTAGGCGAACGGCGCGGGCAACGGCAGATCCCCGACCTCGGATGCCGCGATGGCCAGGAGCTCGGCTGGGGTCATGATCTCCTCGAACCTCGCGAGTGCGGCCGGACCCGGCTCGACCCCGGTCGCCAGATCTCGAACAGCCAGCCCAGCACGGTGCCACAGGAGCAGGCGCAGCGTCAGCTCGTCGGCTCGGGGGAACTCCGGGAGCCAGCGCTCGATCGGCTCGTCGAGATCGAGCACGCCGTCCTCGACCAGCAGCAGCGTCGTGGCCGCCAGCATCGTCTTCCCGATGCTGCCGATCAGGAACTGCGCCGAGTCGGCGGGCGCCTCACCCTCGAAGGAAGCGCCGACCGAGGTGATCGCGCCCTCCGGGGAGATCACCGACGCTGCCAGCGCAGAGACCTCCAGGCGCTCGGCCCAGGCATCGAGGACCTGCTGCAGCGCCGCGGGATCGACCTCC
>JBFINV010000021.1:0-15710 GCA_041611015.1 Acidimicrobiales bacterium
CGCCCGGGCGGTAGCAGGGTGGTCGCCGGTGATCATCAGCACCCGGATGCCGGCGTTGCGGGCGCTGGCCACGGCGCCTGGTACTTCTGGGCGGGGCGGGTCCCAGAGCGAGGCAGCGCCGAGCCATACGAGGTTGTGCTCTTCGTTGTCAGGCGACCACGCGAACCCGAGCACCCGGTAGCCCTCGGCTGCGATGTCCTCGATGTGCTGGTGCCATTCGTTGCGGGACCTGTCGTCGAGCGCGCTGCGCTCCAGCAACACCTCGGCGGCGCCCTTGAGGTAGGCGACGGTGCGGTCCCCCTCGGTGACGCTGACTCGCATGTACCGCCAGGCGGAATCGAACGGACGCACCCCTTGGCGGGGGTGATCGACCCGCGCCGCGATCGGGTCGACGCCGGAGGCCTCGGCGTAGGCGTACAGCCCGAGCTCGAGGGGGTCGCCGGTTCCGCCGGCGGGCTCTGCGTCGGCTGCCAAGACCATCGCCTTCATGGCTCGGACCGGGTCGGGTGAGTCGAGCTGGTGCACCGTCATGGCGTTCTCGGTGAGGGTGCCGGTCTTGTCGGTGGCGATCGCGGTGACCGATCCCAGTGCTTCGACTGCAGCGAGCCGTCGCACCACTGCGTTGCGACCGCTCATCCGCTCGGTGCCCAACGCCAGGGTCAACGTGAGCACCGCAGGTAGCCCCTCGGGAACCGCAGCGACCGCGACCGCGACCGCGAAGAGCAGGGCCTCGTCGAACCGGTCGACGCCCTCCACACCGACGCCGCCGACGGTCAGGACCACTGCGAGGGCGGCGATCCAGCGGGCGATGCGGTGGCCGAAGTGCTCCATGCGCCGCTCGAGGGGCGTGCGCTCCGCCTCGACGCTTCCCAGCATGGTGGCGATGTGCCCCATTGCCGACGCGGCGCCGGTCGCAGTGATGGTGATCCACGCCAATCCCCGCACCGCGAGGGTGCCCGAATACACCTGGTCGTCCTGGCCCCGGTCGACCGGCACCGACTCGCCGGTGAGGATCGACTCGTCCAGCTGGAGCGCGTGCTCGCTGGCCAGGATCCCGTCGGCAGGGATCCGGTCGCCCGCCTCGACCCGCACGACATCACCCGGCACGAGCAGCGCGGCGTCGAGCTCGACGAGGTGGTGATCGCGCATCACCCACACCTTGGGTGCAGCGAGCTCCCGGAGACGGGCCAAGGCGTCTTCGGCCCGGTACTCCTGCCACACCCCCATGGCCGTGTTGAACACCAGGATCACCGCGATGGCGGTCGACTCGAAGGGCCACTCATGGGCACCCTCGAGGATCCAGACCGTGATGTCGAACGCCAGGGCGAAAAGCAGGATGTAGATGATCGAGCTCTGCAACTGCCGCAGCCCTCGTGACCACCAGGGCACCGAGGGAGCTGCTGGCAGGGCGTTGGGACCGTGCTCGTTCAACAGCGCAGCCGCAGCGTCGGCGCTCAGACCACCCAACGCGGTGGAGGGCAGCGGTGCGGTCATGGCGCGAGCTGGGCGCCTGGCAAGGCGATCAACGGGTCCACGGGACGATCGGCAGCGAGGAGCGCTCTGCCCGCTGTCGGCCGAGCCTCGAGATGCGGTCGCGCGGGCCTCCAGGCGCCGCCGGTGGCGAGCAGTGGATTCTCCTCGTGGGATCGGGCGCTGCTGGCCACCACGGTGGCTGCCATCTGCTGGCTCGTCAGGGGGGATGATCACGACCGGGCGGTCCGCGCGGTGCAGGGTCTTGATGGCGACGCCGCCGATCCGGAGTCCGGTGAACCCACCCAGTCCGCGAGCACCGACCACGACGACGTCGCAACTCTCCTCCTTCGCCGCCTGGAGGAGAACGTCTGCGACCTTCGACCCCGGCAATGCCAGCGCGCTGACGTCGCGATCAGCGGTCAGATCTGCAGCGAAATCCTCGACGATGCGGCGCTCGAGGGCTCGACGCCAGTTCTTCGGACTGGAGGCCGGGGTCCATTCCACGTACGGCTGTTCCACCGACGCCACCACGATCTCGATATCGGTCCCAGCCACCATGTCTCGCACCCACCGAACCGCGGAGCGCGAACCGTCCGATCCGTCGACACCGACGAGGATCCTGTCGATCGTGGGGTTGACGTCGCCGCCCACGACAGCCAGGGGGAACCCGGTGTTGTGGGCCAACCACTCGGCCATGCTCCCGACGTGGAACACTCCCGGTCCTGCGGACATGCCGACGCGACCGACCACGATCAGCGCGGCGCCCTCGCGCTCGGCGACCGTCAAGATGCCAGGTCTGGGGTCCCCTGGTTCCACAACTGCCCGGACCGGTACCTCGCCGGTGCCAGCAGCTCGGGCCCAGCTCTCGACCTCCGATAGTCGCGCCTGCCGGGCTTCCTCGTCGGTGGTCCCCGCCTCCGGTGGCTCGCATCCGGTCATCACCACGAGCTCGGCCCCGGAGCAGGCCGCCACCAGACCGGCCCACCGCAATGCGCTGGCCGAGCCGAGCGACCCGTCTGCGCCGGCGACGATTCGGCTCCGGGTTCTGCTCTGGTTCTGGCCTTGCATGGGGTCCTCGCTGTGGCCGGCTCGCTCGATTCGACCTGCTAGGCACCACTGTGCCGTGTCGGTCGGGGGTCTCGGGAGGGCCATAGGTCCTGGGTGCGCCCATCGCCACAGCCGCCGATCGTCGGCGGCGAGAACGGCGCGGGACGTTCGACCCTGCCCCCGCCCACGCGGCAGCCCTACCGTGCGGCCGATGACCGAAAGGGCAGGGCGCGGATACGGAACCCTCGAAGAGGGTGGAGATGCGTAGGTTCAAGAACATCCTCTTCTCCCCGCTGGGGGGACACGACAATCCGGCAGCCGTTCGCCGTGTCGCCGAGCTCGCAGCCGACAACGGCGCCTCCGTCACCTTGTTCGGGGTGGCCCCCGAGCCGCCACGGCTGCAACGGTGGCTGCATCGATCCGAGTTCCTCGACGAGGCGGCTGCCGCCGAACGGGCTCGGTACACCAGGTTGCTGAACCGCTTGGCGAAGTCGGTTGCGGGTGGAGCTTCGACCACCGTCACGATGGGCGACCCGGCGTTGCGGATCATCGAGCAGGTCCTCAGCGACCGTCATGACCTGGTGGTGGTCACGACCGACGAGGACCGGGCCGACGCGGCCTCGATCCGTCGACTGTTGCGCAAGTGCCCGTGCCCGGTGTGGGTCATCCGGCCGACTCGCGCTCGCGTCCAACGAGTGCTGGCCGCGGTCAACCCCGATCCAGCCGAGATCGGCTTGAACCGCATGATTCTGGAGCTGGCCTGTTCGATGGTGCAACGGCACGGTGGCGAGCTGCATCTGGTGCACGCCTGGGAGCTCTACGGCGAAGAAGCCTTGCGGCACTCGGCGTTCATCAAGATCCCAGCGGCCGAACTGCACGGGCTGCTGAACGAGGAACAGGCCAGCCACTCGGAAGCAGTTCGTGAGCTGCTTGCTGAATGCGACCTGGTCGACGAGCCCTGGGACGTCCATCTGGTCAAGGGCCGCGCGGGCGAGGTCATCCCCGCGCTCGTCGCCAAGCGGCGGATCAACCTGCTGGTGATCGGGACGGTCGCCCGCACGGGTGTCAACCGCATGATCATGGGCAACACCGCCGAGCAGGTCCTCGACGCCGTCTCCTGCTCGGTGATCGCGCTCAAGCCGGAGGGGTTCATCTCACCGATCCAGTTGCCGAGCCTTTGATCGCCGATCGCCCGGCGTGGCCTGCAGCCGCTCCGAACCAGGTTGTCAGGGCCCGTGGTAGCTCTGGGTCGTCGAGATCTCCGACCCAGGTGACGTGCCCGTCGGGGCGGATCAGGACGGCTCGGGGAGCGTCGACCTCGCCGAGCACGGGAAGCTCCACCGCACCATGGTGGCTGGCGTCGATCAGCTGCACCCGATCCTCCCGGAACGTGCTGATGTCGCCGGGTTCGCCGAAGTTCAAGAGCAGTGGTCGGGCGCCGTGGAGCAGAGCGAAGACCCGCGTGGGACCGCTCGCGGTGTCCAGATCCAGGTCGGGCATGCGCCGTCCGAGCAGCGGGTGCCCGTCGCCGAGGTCGTAGTGGATGTCGAGACCCGAGAGCATCCCGGCGATGCGCCGGCGGGGCTCGTCGTGGCTCAGCAGTTCGGCAATCGTGGCCCGCAGGGCCTGGTGGCGTTCGCCACCGCCGCTGAGGACGACCTGCGCCATGGTGTTCTGGAGCACGCGGGCTCCGACGGGGTGCCGCTCGGCGTGGTAGGTGTCGAGCAGGCTCTCCGGTGAGAGACCGCGGACGACCTGGGCCAGCTTCCAACCCAGGTTCACGGCGTCCTGGACACCGGTGTTCAGGCCCTGGCCCCCGTGTGGGGGATGCACGTGCGCGGCGTCGCCGGCCACCAGCACCCGGCCGCGGCGGTAGGTGGCTGCTTGGCGGACCACGTCGGTGAACCTGGAGACCCACTTCGCAGTGCGCACCCCGTAGTCCGTGCCGTACACCCCGACGAGCGCCTGCCGGAGCTCGTCCAGCGTGGGGTCGGTGGCCAGCCGGAGCTGGGGCTCGGTGAGCACGACCCGAACCGACTCGCCGTCCGCTGCCGGACCCAGGGCCTGGGTGCCCACGTCGTCGTAGCGGATGCCGAGCTCGGGCTCCTCGTCCATGACGACCTCGGCGATCAACCAGCTGGTCGATGGCTCCAGCCCGACGAACTCGATGCCGGCCGCGGAGCGGACCAGGCTGTGTCCGCCGTCGCAGCCGACGAGGTACTGGGCCCGTGAGCTCGTCCCGTCGGAGACATAGACCTCGACGCCGCTGTCGTCCTGGGCGAACCCCACCACCTCCCGGCCACGGAGGATCGGCACCCCGAGCTCGTCGACCCAGCCCGCGAGGATGGGCTCGAAGTGGCTCTGCCAGAGCGCGAGCACGTAGTTGTGGCGGGTCGGGAAGTCGCCGAGGTCCAGCGGCACCCCGGCGTACGCCAGCGCAGGCACCGTGTGGCCGGCCTCCAGGAACCGGGGCGCGATGCCGCGCTGATCCAGCACCTCGATGGTGCGCGCGTGCAGGCCCCCCGCCCGTGAACCGTCGACCGCCTGGTCCGTACGGCGTTCGACGATGATGGCGTCGATTCCGGCCAGCGCCAGCTCACCGGCCAGCATCAAACCCGTGGGGCCGGCACCGGCGATCATCACCTCGTGTTCGGTCATCGCCCAGCCCTGCCTCGGTCGAGATCAGCCACCATCGGGCTTGCACCAGCATGCCCGACCCCGGCGTGACCGGGCCCGGCGTTCGCGCACTTGACAGGCAGCGGGCCCGAGGGTGTTGGATCAGTGCCATGACCCACGACCACGACGCCATGGTGACCGCGGCGCTCGGCCGGAGCGGGCTCTCCGTATCCCGGGTCGGCCTCGGAACGATGACCTTCGGAGCCGAGACCGACCAGACCGAAGCCTTCGCACAGCTCGACCGGTTTCGGGAAGCAGGCGGCACCCTGATCGACACCGCCGACGCGTACGCCGGCGGCGAGTCCGAGCGGATCATCGGCCGCTGGCTCGTCGACCGGCGGCCCGACGAGATGATCGTCGCCAGCAAGGGCCGCTTCGCGCCGCCGCCGGGGTCGTCGGGCGCGTCGCGACGCGGGCTGGTGCGAGCGGTCGACGCCAGCCTGGCAAGGCTCGGCATCGACGCCATCGACCTCTATCTGGTGCACGGCTGGGACCGCGAAGCTGCCGTCACCGAGACCCTCGACACCCTGTCGGCCCTGGTGCGAGCGGGCAAGATCCACCACCTCGGCTGGTCGAATCTCACGGGGTGGCAGCTCGGCACCCTGGTGGCCACGGCGCGCACCGATGGCTTCGTCGAGCCGTGCGTGATCCAGCCGCAGTACAACCTGCTGGATCGGGGCATCGAGCTCGAACTCCTGCCCGGCTGCCTGGACGCCGGGCTCGCAGTGACCCCGTGGTCGCCGCTCGGTGGCGGCTGGCTCACCGGTAAGTACACCCGGGACGAGCGGCCGAGCGGCGCCACCCGGCTCGGGGAGGATCCGGAGCGCGGCGTCGAAGCCTACGACCTCCGCAACACAGACCGGACCTGGCAGATCCTCGACGTCGTCACCGAGATTGCCGACAGGCATGACCGGCCGGCGGCCCAGGTCGCCATCGCCTGGCTCCTCGACCGGCCGGCCGTCGCGTCGGTTCTGCTCGGCGCCCGCAGCGTCGCCCAGCTCGACGAGATCCTGCCCGCGGTGGGCCTCGCCCTCGACACCGACGATCTCCGCCGACTCACCGAGGTGTCTGCGCCCGGGCTGCCGCCGTACCCCTACGGGGTGGTCGAGAGCTTCTCTGGTCTCGACGTGTGGCAGCGGCTCGGCACCGCGTGAGGACCATCCGAGCCGCGCTCTTCCACGTGACCGGCGAGGCTCCGTGAGTGCTGACGATCGGGTTCACTTCGCGAGTGGTGTGCTGATCGCGCTGGGCGTGATCGGTCTCCAGCTCGAGCACGCCCGGAAGGCGGGACGCAATGCGCTCGGCTGGGTGACGACGATCGCCGTGCGGAGCCGTTCTGGAGCGACGGCGACCCCGACCCGACCCGCGGAGCGTCGATCGGGTACACCGCCGCGCTCGTCGCGATCACCATCGGGCTGCTGTCCCTGGCGTGGTCGCATGGCCGTGGTGACGCACTCGACGCGAGGCGGGTCCGCTCGCACCGCCTCCGGCCGTCGACCTGAAGCAGCCGCTCCGAGCTCGCCCCTGATCTTCCCGTGCGCGAAGACGGAGGGGGCGGCGCTGGGGCCGCCCCCTCCGATCTCAGGCTCCGATCTCAGCCAGGGACCTGAGGGCTACTCGATGGTCTGCGGGTTGAGGTGGTCGACGGTGTGGCTACCCACGTTCTGCAGGATCGCGCGGTAGACGACCATGCCCTCGGCTGCGGCGTTGTTGGTCACCCCGTCGGAGCCGTAGATGGGCATTCCCGGACCCGTCTTGAACTTCGGGCCCGTGTACGGGTAGGCCGACCAGGTGCCAGAGTTCTGGCCGGAGTCGAAGTACGCGACCTCCTTCAGGCGCTCCGGCTTCGAGTAGTCGATGACGTTGACCCCGCCCGTGTACCAGGCGTTGACCAGCAGATCGCGCTGGATGTTCAGCACCGACATGCCCATGTGAGCCGAGCAGTACTCGCCCGGTCCGGCGTTGGGCCGGATGTCACCCACCTGGAACTCGCTCAAGAAGTTGCTGTCCAGATCGGTGAAGGCGATCCGGCCGGTCTTGTGGGTCCCGGCGGGATGCCACGGCCGGGCCTGCCAGTCGGTCATCGGCGGGCAGCCGTCCCCGAAGGACTCGTCGACCCAGTTCACGACCGTGGCCTCGTTGTTGAACATCACCGAGTGGAAGAAGTCCCACGCACCCGGGAGCTGGCCGGTGCCAGCCGAGCTGAGCTCGTCGTCGACGATCGAGATCGGGTTCTGCGTGTCCGGGATGCCGTTGGCGTCGATGTTCCACACCTGGCCCTGCTCCGCACACGCGCCGCCAGCGATGCGCTTCTCGACGTGGACCACGATGTCATGGCAGGCGATGGCAGCGTCCTCGAGGATGCCGGGGAAGCAGAGCCCCCGCTCGCACCAGTCGTTGACGCCGTCGGGGTCACCGGGATAGCTGATCTCGGGTTGCACGGCGAGCTCGTGCGACGCCGCCGGATTGGCGAAGGGCACGTCCACGATCTGGATCACGCCGTGCAACGGGTTCGCGGGCAGACCTGGGTCGCCGTCATAGGGGTTGGCCAGGTTCAGGTGCTCGGTGTCACCGCAGGTCGGCCCGGGCCGCAGCGGATAGGACGAGACGTAGACCAGCAGGCCGCTCCCGTCGTCCTTGGGCCACCCGGTGATGGTGTGGGCGCCGCAGTCGGTGTACACGGCCGCCACCTGGGTGATGGTGGTGAACGGGTTGGCCGGGTTGTCGCTCATCTCGAAGACACGAACGCCTTCCCAACCGAGTGGGTCGCCGTGCGCCGAGCGGGCTGCGCCGCACTCGGGGCTGACCATGGTCCGGTCGACCGCGAGCAGCAGCAGATCCGCGACGCCGTTGCCGTTACGGTCCCACACGATCGGGTCGGCCTGCAGCCCGTCGCACTGGAAGTCCCGAACGAGCACCGGGTTGGCCGGATCCGAGATGTCGAAGATCCGAACCCCGCCAACGGGCACGCTGTTGCTGTAGTAACCGCTGAATGCGTGATCGCCCCAGAATGCGAAGTCCGAGTTCGTGCGCCCGTTCGGGGACGTGAACTCCTCCGTCATCTTGCGGGTCTGATCCGCAGGTTGTGCTGCCACCGCCGTTGTGGCCAGGAGTCCGACCGCAAGAAGCATGGGCACGAACAGACGCAGGAAACGTCTCATTGCTGCCTCCCCTGAGTGGTCCAGAGTGGTGAGGTCTGGCGAGGCCGATCGTATGACCAGGTAGACGGCTCGTCTAGGGGTCGGCGGAAGTTCTGCACACCGTCCAGGCGCATGGTTTCGGCCCGGGCGCGGACAGTGTCACGCGCCTTATCGGAGACAGGGCGAACGGGTCGGCGCTGCTGTCGGACGTCTCGCGGCTCGACCACTCGACAGCTCAGCCGGCCCCTGTGATCGGTTCACGGAGCTCAGGGCGAGCGTCGGTCGCCGGGAGCAAGGGCTTCGGCGACCACGGCCCAGACGTCGGGATCGAGGCCGAGCCCGAAGTGGCTCGAGCGCACCTCGACGTGGCTGATGTCGAGCGCCCAGGGGTCGATGCACGCCCGCCAGTCGACGACGGCATCGGCCTTCGTGTAGACGGCGGTGGTCGGTCGCATCAGCGGGTTCGTGCGGTTGGCCTCGTCCTGCATCCTGGCGATCCGGGCACACTCGTCGGGACCGAAGCGCGCGGCGCCGGCGGTGTAGCTGGGCCCGCCTCGGGCCGGGGTGCCGATCGTGACCAGCCGGTCGACGAGGTCGGGCCGATTACGGGCGGTCTCCCGGGCGATCACGCCCCCCAGCGACCAGCCGACCAGGTGGGCCGGCCGCCCGTGGTCGGCAACCCGGCGCTCCAGCTCGAACTCGAAGTGCTCGATGGTCCCTTCGACGTTGCTGCCGTTGCGTCCCAGACCCCACGGCACCGCCCGGTGCCCGCGCGACCTCAGGTACCACCTGAGCGGCGCCATGCTCTCCGGCCCGGTCAGCCAGCCTGGGATGTCGACGACGAGCTGGCCATCGCCCCTCGGCGTCCGGCGCAGACGCCGGGAGCGGGATACGAGCCGCAGCGGCTGGCCCAACGTCGTCCACTCCCTGACCAGACCCGACCGGCCCGGTGGCGCGAGCTCGGTCTCGGGGGTGTGAGGGTCGCTGCGCATGACGCTGCCAAGTCAACCCGGTGCTGGCGAGTTCGCAGACGTGACATCGGTCGCTGCGCCCGGGTTCGGGTCGTCGGCGTGGGTGGGCGCGACCTGCGGTCTGCTTGTGCGTTAGAGAGAGGTGGTGGAATCCGCCGGCCGATCCGAACTCGGCGCGCTACTGGCTGACGGGCAGCGCCTCGGCCCAGCCGCCCTCGCAGCCCTGGGGGCGGCGTCGTGATCGGGTTGGCCCTGGTGGTGCTGTTGGCGGTGGTGCTGGTGTCGCTGCCCGACCTGCCGGCGAACCCGGGCACCGATTCCGACGAACCTGTGGCGGGGCGGGCGTCGGACGAGCAGATCCGTGAGTTGGTGGACGAGCTCGGCCCGCTCCTCTACCGCGTGGCCTACGCGGTCACGCGAGACAGCGGCCTGGCCGAAGACGTGGTCCAGGACGCGCTCTTCCAGGCCTGGACGTCGATGCCGAGCTGGGAGGACGATGTTCCCGTCCGCTGGTTGCGGCGGGTGACACGGAACCGGGCCAGCTCTGTGATGCGCAAGGAGAGGCGGTCCGTGGCGACCGAGGAGTGGGGTGAGGTGGCGTCGAGCGCTCCCGAGGTCGAGCGGGTCGTCGAGAGCCGGGAGCGCATGGCGGTCGTGCGTGATGCGCTCGATCGGCTCGATGAGCAGGCTCGACTCATGGTGGTGCTCCGCGAGACCGAGGAGCTCTCCTATGACGAGATCGCAGAGATCGTCGAGCTCACTCCGTCGGCCGTCAAGGCCAAGTTGTACCGGTCTCGCCACGCCGTGAAGCAGGCACTGGACGCATGGGAGGTCGAATGAGGCGTCGCGTCTCCGATCGCTCGCTCCGTCGCTGGCTAGACACGGGGAGGCCGGCACGCGTGGCCGACGCCATCGAGGCCGATCCCTCGGTCGCCGAACGGCTCGACGCCATGACCGCGCTCCGAGCGGCCGACAGTGAGGCGATCGGGCACCTGGTGACGCCGCCGCCGCAGTTCCACGACCGGGCGTACGAAGGAGTGCGCGATCGGATCGACCGGTACGAGACCATGTCGGTCGTGGCGGACCTGTTGGGCCTCGGCTTCCACGTGGGTCAGGTCATGCTGGCCCCGGACGAGGGCGCCGACCGGGCCGACGACGAGACCGACGGGACCTGAGGGGGCCGCCGGCGAGAAAGTTCTCTCTCGCCGGGCGCGACCTGCGGGCTGCTGGGGCGTTAACCGGCCAGGAAGCAGTTATCGAAGTTTCATGAGGGAGGACCCATGGCAACCGACACCGACGTCGTCGACGTCGCCCCGAAGACCGAAGGACTCGAGACCGGGCTCACGCTGCTCACCGAGCGGGGCATCACCACCATTGCCGACGAGGTCGTCGCCAAGCTGGCCGGACATGCGGCCCGCGAGATCGAAGGCGTCGCCGGCATGGGCGCCACCTTCCGGCGGCTCATGGGACGGATCACGCCGGGCCAGGAGTCACTGGCCCAGGGCGTGAACGTCGAGGTGGGCAAGAAGGAGGCCGCCATCGACATCGTCATCGTGGTCCGCTACGGCTATCCGATCCCGTCGCTGGCCCAGCAGGTTCGCGAGAACGTGATCACCCGGGTCGAGAGCGACACCGGCCTGATCGTCAAGGAAGTCAACATCGAGGTCGACGACCTCCAGTTCGAGGAGGAGCGAGGCCAGAGCCGGGTCGAGTAGAGCAAGCCCGCTGGACTCACCGCGCTCGGCCGTGCTGCTACGTCGCATTGCCTTGCGGCTCGTCGGCTTCGGGGTGGCCGCCATCGTCCTGGTGGCGGCCACCCAGTTGTTGCTGCTCAGCTTCGAGGCCGATCCGCTGGTCAGCCGGCAGCGACTCGGGGACATCGTCGACTGGATCCAGGACCGGCCGAGCCCAGGCGCTGCGGTCCTGAGCGGTGGCGCGCTGGTGCTGGTCGGATCGGTGCTCGCGGTCGCCATCGTGCGGTCCCGTGGGCCCGATCGGCGGGTCATCACGACGCGGCGCCGCGGTGGCTGGACGAAGTTGGACCGGGCCACCCTCGAGGACGCCATCGAACGGGAGCTCGAGCACGTCGATCGGCGTAACGACGTCCGGGCGCGCGTCCGGCGCAACGGTCGCATCGACCTCGACATCGTGACCCCCGACCCGACGGTGACGGGACCCGTGAAGGAGCTCCGGGACACCGTCGACCACCTGAGCGAGACCCGCTCGCTGCCGTGCCGATCGGGCCGCATCGTGGTGACCACACCGAGGCGCCTCACAGCCAGGCGGCGGGTGCGATGATCGTCCTGCGGCGCGTCTCGCAGCTGACGGGCATCGCCGCGGTGGCGACGATCGGGGTGTTCCTGGTCCTCGAGTCCACCGAGCTGATCGGCGGCCGATGGCGACAGGACCTGAGTGATGTGATCGAATCGGCAGCGTTCCCCTCGTGGGGACTCTGGCTGTCCGGTGTCGTCGGCGCGGCGCTCGCCGTGCTCGGGATCGCAACGGTTGCCGCGCAGCTGGCTCCTCCCAAGAAGGGACTCAACACAGTGCACGAAGTACACCGAGCTCACGATGGCGAGACCAGCATCCGCGGTCGGGCCGCGGTGGCTGCGGCGCGCCACGAGCTGAGCACCATCGAGGGAGTCGTCGCCGTCGACGCCCGCATCAGCCGCAAGACCATGGACGTGGAGATCCAGATCGATGATCGGGCCAACCTGACCGAGGTCGAGAACGCCGCCCGGGACCGGCTCGACCACGAGTTCTGGATCAACCTCGGCCTCGCCGACTTCGCCGTGAACCTCCTGGTCACTCACCACCCCAAGCCGCCACGAGTCCGCTGACCGTGGAGAAGGACAGGCTCATGCTCACCAACAAGGCAACCCTCGGAGCTCTGGCGGGCGCAGCCATCGCGCTGATCTGGGTCGCCTGGGACGGCATCGCCGTGCTGGTCGTGGTGGCGTTCGCTGCCATCGGCTGGCTCATAGGGATGATCTTCCAGCGGCCCGACGTGCTGATCGGCCTGCTGCAACGCCTCCAGGACCGCTGACCTCGCCACGCTCGATCGGTCAGGTATCGGCCGCTTCGACGATCAACAACGGCTGGCTGGTGACCAGGGTGTAGGGGACATGCATCTGGCCCTGGTCGGTCAGCACCACCAGGTGCGAGACGCCGAGCGCGGAGACGGTTCCTGCGATCGAGCCGGTCTCGATCCGGGAGCCGACCCGGAGTGTCCGCTGCAGGTTCCGTCCGGCGGCGACATCGGGAGCCACCGCCCGGGCTCCCACGACGGCGATGCCAGCCAGGGCCGCGGCGGTCCCGAACGCGGTGGCTGCGACCAGGATGTCCAGGATCGTGGTGTCCACGTCGAGCTGTCCCAGAGCGATCACCACCGCAGCTGCCAGGACCGCGGTGCGGACCGCATTCTCGAGCGCACGGTGGCGAGTGCCCGAGGCCCGGGTCACGATCCGACCGACCGCGGCGGACAC
The DNA here is from genome assembly GCA_041611015.1 of Acidimicrobiales bacterium. GTDB lineage: Bacteria > Actinomycetota > Acidimicrobiia > Acidimicrobiales > UBA8592 > JBFINV01. The sequence continues at coordinate 12,793 of JBFINV010000021.1, forward strand.
CATCACCCCGAGCGCGTAGCCGGCGAGGAGGAGCAACCCGGCGATCGCCAGATCCGGCAGCCACGCCAGGATGTCGGCTGGGATGGGTCTCAGGGTGTCGGGGCTCGACACCGCGATCGCGACCAGCACCCCCGCCGCCGTGAACAACCAGAAGACGAAGATGCTGGTCGGCGCGGCAACGTGACGCAGCGCCTCGCGACGACCCGGCCGACCGAGCACTCGACGCACCACCAGAGCCAGGATCGACCCGAGCGCGAGACCCCCGGCGACCGCAGCTGCCGCCCAGATCCACTTCTCATCCATCACGCACCACTCCTGTCGACCCCGCCGACGACGCTCGTGCGCGATTCTGTCAGTCTCGCGAGCGGGCGCCGAACCGGGAAGGCGGAGCCCCGAGGGCACGGTCGGCTGCCGGGCAGCCGGGCCCGCCAGCTCAGCCCTCGAAGAGCTCTGGCGGGAAGCCGCCCTTGCTGATCGGGCCCCAGCGGGTCGGGGTGGTGCGGATGAGCGACTTGCCCTGGTCGGCCATGGCCTGGCGGTACTCGTCCCAGTCGGGATGTTCGCCCTTGATGCAACGGAAGTACTCGACCAGACCATCGCCCGCCTCGGGCACCTCCTCCACGGTCGCCTCGCCGTCGATCTGGATCCAGGGCGCTTCGAAGTCGTCACCCATCACCAGCACCGAGACGCGGGGGTTGCGGCGAGCGTTGCGGGTCTTGGCCCGGGAGGGATAGGTGGCCACCAGGAGCTCGCCGTGCGGGGTGATGGTCCCGGTGACCAGGCTCATCTGGGGCCGGCCGTCGGCGCGGGTGGTCGAGAGGACCCACCGGTTCCTGCCGGTGACGAACTCGATCAGTCCCTGCCGGTCGACCGCGGTGTTGGTGGACTTGTACCTGGCCCGAGGATCATCGCGAGGGATCTTCTTCACCATCGGGTCGGCTCACCTCGGGTTGGTCGGGTGCGGCTCCGCTCGATCACGGAGGCCTCGGCCGGCGAGGATCTGGGGGGCGCACTTGTCGACTCTGGACGCCCGGGTCTCGGCCTTCTTGGCGCCCGAGACGTACAGGTTGTACTCCCGCCGCCGCCCGGGGGTGAGCGCCTCGAACGCGGCCCTGAGCTGAGAATCCTGGTCGAGGCGGTCCCGGAGCTCGGCGGCGAGGACGGCCTCGGGGGCGGGGCCCACCTCCAGGCCCGCCTGCTCGACGCCGATCGCCTCCTCGACGTACGCCTTGACGGTGTCCGCCAGTCGGGCCACGTCGTCGGTCGACGTGAACGTCATCCGGCGGGCCGAGCGGGAGTTCGGCCCTTGCGCTTCGAGGACGCCCTCGGGGTCGGCCAGCAGCGCACCCTTGAAGAACATCAGGGCCAGGAAGTCCTTCATCTCCTGGACGATGGCGATGTTGGCTCCATCGTGGGTGTAGCAGGGCTTACCCCACTTGATCTCCTCGGTGAGACCGCAGCCGAGCAGGATCGACCGCAGGGCGGTGATCTCCGCGGGCCACTTGTCGGACCGGGCGATGTAGGCGTCGACCTCGGGGTTCATGCCACCTCCGATCAGCGTTCGTGTCAGGGTGTCGCTCGCAGCGACGTTTTCGCGTGAGGCTATCTTCGGGCGCGGCGACCGAGCGGCCTGCTCGTCGGCGCCCGACCGAGAGTGAGGCCAGCATGAGCACCCATCCATCCCTGGTGGACAAGATCGTCCTGATCACCGGCGCCGGTCACGGCATCGGACGGGCCATCGCGGAGCGGTTCGCGTCGGTGGGTGCCAGGGTGGCCGTGAACGACGTGAGCGAGGACCGTGCCGCTGCCGCCACCGCGGCGATCGCCGGCGCCGGTGGAGATGCCATGACCGTCGTCGCGGACGTGTCGGACGGCGCGGCCGTGCAGTCGATGATCGACGCGGTCGTGGCCGCACACGGTCGAATCGACGTGGTGGTCAACAACGCCGGCCTCATCGAGCCCATGCTCCACTTCTTCGAGGCCGACGAGGCCTGGTGGCGGCGCATCATCGACGTCAACCTCACCGGCCACTTCCTGGTGTCGCATCCAGCGGCCCGGATCATGGCCAAGCAGGGGGGCGGGTGCATCATCAACATGAGCTCGGGTGGGGCCACCCGGGCTCATCGCTGTTTCACCGCCTACGACGCCACCAAGGGCGGCATCGAGGCCCTCACCCGGGCCATGGCGCTCGACCTGGGTCCGTACAACATCCGGGTCAACGCGCTGATGCCGGGATCGATCGACACCAGCGGCATGACCCTCGAGGAGCGTCAGCTGCGGGGCGAGAACGTGCCGCTCGGCCGGATCGGCGAGCCGGCCGACATGACGGGCGCGGCGCTGTTCCTGGCTTCCGACGATGCGGCCTACATCACCGGCGACGTGATCAGGGTGGACGGCGGCATGCTGGCCCAGCAACGATCGGCCACCGTGGACATCAAGCCGCCGAGCGAGTTCCCGGCCCTGGAGGACCTCTGATGAGCGCACCGGCCGTCGTCCTGCTTCCGAGGAGGGGTCGATGACAGACCAGCCAGTCGCCCTCGTCGTTGCCGGGGGATCAGGAATCGGAGCCGACGCCGCCCGAACCCTCGCCGAGCGGGGGTGGCGGGTGGGGGTCATGTCCTCGTCGGGGAAGGGCGAGGCCCTGGGCCAGGAGCTCGGCGGGATGGGCTTCACTGGCTCGAACCTCGAGCCGGACGACCTCGCAGCCTTCGTCGACGCCGCCATGAGCGAGCTCGGCCGGATCGACGGGGTGGTGAACGGGGCCGGCCACGGCCCCAAGGGCGACGTCCTGGAGATCTCCGACGAGGACTGGCACCGGGGCCTGGACTTCTACCTGCTGAACTGCATCCGGATGACGCGTCTGGTGACCCCGATCATGGAGGCCCAGGGGTCGGGTTCCATCGTCAACATCGCTTCGA
>JBFINV010000022.1:0-15056 GCA_041611015.1 Acidimicrobiales bacterium
CAGCATGTTCGCCACCCTCAACGACATGTTCGGCAACCGCACCATCTGCGGGATAGGGCGGGGGGACTCGGCCATGCGGGTGCTCGGCCACCGCCCGAACACCCTGGCCACCCTCAGCGAGGCCATGGCGGTGATCAAGGGCCTGGCCGAGGGTCACGAGGTCTCCTACAACGGCACCCGACAGCACTTCCCGTGGGCCGGTGAGTCCGAGCTGAAGATCCTCATGGCCGCCTACGGACCCAAGGCGCTGCACCTGTGCGGGAGCGAGACCGACGGCTTCATCCTCCAGCTCGCCGATCCCGCCATCGCCGAGTGGACCATCGCTGCGGTCAAGGCTGCAGCCGAGGAGGCGGGACGGGACCCCGACGCGCTGTACATCTGCGTGGCCGCCCCCGCCTACGTCGGCGAGGACCTGGCCCATCAGCGCGACCAGTGCCGCTGGTTCGGAGGCATGGTCGGGAACCACGTGGCGGATCTGGTGGACCGCTACGGCGAGGGTGGTGGTGGCGGCGTGCCCCAGGCCCTCACCGACTACATCAAGGGCCGAGAGGGCTACGACTACAGCGGGCACGGCAAGGCGGGCCACGAGCACACCGACTTCGTACCCGACGAGATCGTGGACCGATTCTGCATCCTCGGCGACGAGCAGTCCCACATCAGCCGGCTCCAGGAACTGCGCGACCTCGGAGCGCATCAGTTCGCGATCTACCTGATGCACGACCAGAAGGACGAGACCCTCAACGCCTATGGCCAGCGCATCATCCCGGCGCTGAACGGTCACTAGAGGTTCACGCCATCAGCGACCTCGACGACACCAGGCTCGATCCGCTCGTCCGAGAGCAGCTGGTTCGCCAGCGCGCCGCCGGGACAGACCGACGCGACGTGATCGTGCGGGTGGTTCGCCAGGTCGTGGTGTTCGCGGTGTTCCTGGTGCTGCTGGGGCTGGCGTACAGCGGGTACAAGGCCTTCGGGCAGGCCGTCGACGACGCCCAGGTCGACTGGCCGGTGATCGGGTCGATCCTGCCCAAGACCGACGACCTCACGATGCCGCCGCTCACCGACATCCTGGCGGAGCTGGGCGACACGCCGAGAGGCGAGGATCAGGTGTTCGCCCGCTTCCTGTTCGACGAGGGCCTCTTCACCCTCCGGGAGGCGGCCGCGGGCTTCGTCGCCGGCGCGGTGCTGGGTCTGGCCATCGCCGTGGTGCTGGCCCGTTCGGACCTGCTGGAGCGGGGGCTGCTCCCCTACGTCATCGCCAGCCAGACCATCCCCCTCATCGCCATCGCCCCGATCATCGTCATCTGGGGGCGCAAGAACGTGGACTTCTTCCCCTGGGAGTGGCAGGACTGGATGTCGGTCTCGATCATCGCCACCTACCTGACGTTCTTCCCGGTGGCGGTGAACGGGCTCCGGGGGCTGCAGTCGCCCCGGCCGGAGAACCTGGAGCTGATGGATTCCTACGCGGCGTCCTGGGGCCAGACCCTGTGGCGCTTGCGATTCCCGGCGGCGGTGCCGTATCTGTTCGCAGCCTTCAAGATCGCGGCCACCGCCAGCGTGGTGGGGGCCATCGTGGGCGAGATATCCGCTGGCGTCGAAGGAGGGCTGGGCCGACGGATCCTGCTCGAGGCCCAGCGCTACACCACCGGCCCCGAACGGCTGTACGCGTCGGTCCTGGGCGCCGCCGCGCTCGGGATCGTGGTCTTCCTGATCGTGACCCTGGCCGAACGCGTGGTCCTGGGTCACCAGGGCCGGGAGGCGGTCACGTGAGCGGGCCCGCAGTCGAGGTGGTCGGGGCGTCGAAGACCTTCAACCGGGGCAAGGCCAACGAGGTCCACGCCCTCGACGGCATCGACCTGACCATCGGCACCGGCGAGCTCGTGACCCTCATCGGCCCGTCGGGATGCGGCAAGAGCACCCTGCTCCGGCTCATCGCCTCCCTGACACCCCCCACGTCGGGCTCGGTCAGCGTGAACGGCAAGCCGGCCGAGCAGGCCCGCCGGGACCAGGACTACGGGATGGCCTTCCAGCGGGCCGGCCTGTTCGACTGGCGCACGGTCGCCAAGAACATCGAGCTGCCCCTGGAGCTGATGGGTTGGAGTCGGGGCGACCGCCGGGCCCGAGCCGAGGAGATGCTACGGCTCGTGAAGCTCCCCAATTTCGCCGACCACCACCCGGCCGAGCTCTCCGGAGGCATGCAGCAGCGGGTCGCCATCGCCCGGTCGCTGTCGTTCAACCCCTACCTGTTGCTGATGGACGAGCCCTTCGGCGCCCTCGACGAGATGACCCGCGAGCACATGCAGACCGAGCTGTTGCGCATCTGGGAGGAGACCGAGACCACCGTGGTCTTCGTCACCCACTCGATTCCCGAGGCGGTGTTCTTGTCCACCACGGTCGTGGTCATGTCCGCCCGGCCCGGGCGCATCGCATCGGTCATCGACGTCGACCTGGGTCGCCGTGACGATCTCACCCGGGAGGACCCGGCGTTCTTCGAGAAGGTGACCGAGGTGCGCGAGGCGCTCCGGGCGGTGGAGGCATGAAGGCCGCCTGGCGGGTCCGGCTCGAGAGCTGGTCGGCGCCGCTCGTTGCCGGAGCCCTCATGCTGGGTCTGTGGGAGGGGCTGCTGCGCCTCACCGATCCCCAGGGGTTCGTGCTGCCGCCCCCGAGCGAGATCGTCGACGCCCTGATCGACGACTTCGACATGGTGTGGGACGGCGCCCGGACGACCGGCTTCGTGATCGTGACCGGGCTGATCGCGGGCCTGGTCGTGGGGGTGGTTGCGGCGCTCCTGGTCACCAGGTTCCGGACCGCCAACGAGGTGATCACCCCGCTCGCGGTCGCCGTGAACGCGGTGCCGATCATCGCTCTGGCCCCGATCTTCAACGCCTGGTTCGGCATCCTTTCGGCCCGCTCAAACCAGCTGATCGTCGTGGTGCTGGTGTTCTTCCCGGTGTTCATCAACACCGCCAAGGGGCTGACCGAGGTGGAGCCCAGCCAGATCGAGCTCATGGAGTCCTACGCCGCCAGCAGCTGGCGGATCACCCGGGAGGTGCGCATACCGAACGCCCTCCCGTACTTCTTCACGGCAGCCAAGCTGGCCAGCTCACTGGCGGTCATCGCCGCGATCGTGGCGGAGTACTTCGGCGGCCGCCAGGACGCGCTGGGCCCGATCATCACCCAGAACGCGGGGCTGACCAGGTACGCCGACGCCTGGGCCGCGGTCCTCGCGGGCACGATCATCGGCACAATGCTGTACGTGATCGTGGTGGTCATCGAGCGGCTGGTGATGCCGTGGCACGTGACCGTCCGGGCCCGGCAGGGCAACTGAGATGTGCAAGACCCGACAGGAGGGGTAGCGATGAAGCAACGACACTGGTTCTGGCGGCTGGTCGTGGTGCTGATGGTGGTGTCGCTGATCGCCGCGGCGTGCGGCGACGACGATGACGACGACGGCGCCGTTGCCACCGATGACGCCGCGGCGGACGACGGCGCTGCGGCCGACGACGGCGAGCCCGAACCCGAGCCGGCCGACGACACGGCGGCAGACGACGGCGCGGCGACCGACGACGGCGAGCCCGAGCCGGCCGACGACACGGCGGCGGATGACGACACCGCGGCCGACGACGGTGGTGATGGCGAGCTGCGGGAGGTGGCGCTGCAGCTGCAGTGGTTCACCCAGGCTCAGTTCGCTGGCTACTACGCCGCCGTCGACCAGGGGTTCTACGAGGACGTGGGACTCGACGTCACGATCTTGGAGGGCGGCGTGGACATCGTGCCCGCGTCGGTGCTCGACTCCGGCGCCGCCGACTTCGCCATCTCGTGGGTGCCCCGGGGTCTCGTCCCACGGGAGGAGGGAGCCAACATCACGAACATCGCCCAGGTCTTCCAGCGCAGCGCCACCCTGCAGGTGGCCTTCGCCGATTCCGGCATCGACTCCGTCGACGACCTCGCGGGCAGGATCGTTGGGAACTGGGGCTTCGGCAACGAGTTCGAGCTGCTGGCCGGCCTGCGGGCCAACGGGCTCGACCCCGAGAGCGACGTCACCCTGGTGCAGCAGCAGTTCGACATGCTGGCCCTGCTCAGCGGTGAGATCGACGCGGCCCAGGCCATGATCTACAACGAGTACGCCCAGGTGCTCGAGAGCGTGAACCCTGACACCGGCGAGCTCTACCAGCCCGAGGACCTGAACATCATCGACTGGAACGACGTGGGCACGGCCATGCTCCAGGACGCCGTCTGGGCCGACGCCGACCGGTTGGAGGAGGACCCCGAGTACCGGGAGACCGCGGTGGACTTCGTGGAGGCGTCGCTGCGTGGCTGGATCTTCTGCCGTGACAACTTCGACGAGTGCGTGCAGATCGTGCTCGACGCGGCACCGACCCTCGGCGAGTCCCACCAGAGCTGGCAGCTCAACGAGATCAACGCCTTGATCTGGCCCTCGCCCAACAAGGTGGGGATCATGGACCAGGCGCTGTGGGATCAGACCGTGGAGGTGGCCACCTCCGAGGGCATCCTCTCCGCTGCGCCCGACGACGGCGCCTTCCGCACCGACATCGCCGAGGAGGCGGTGGCCCGCCTGGAGGCCGACGGTCTCGACGTGGTGGGCGACAGCTTCGAGCGCCGCACCGTGGAGCTGCGCGAGGGCGGCGAGTAGCCGCTGATCCCAGAGGGCCCGAGCCGGTGCCGTCGCCTGCGCGGCGGCGCCGGCCTCTGGCGCCATCACGCCACGGCGATCCAGCCGCCGGTGCCGGCGCTGGCGAACACCGCGTCGATGACCGCCATGTTGGCGATGGCGTCGGCCAGCGGCGTGGGGGCCGGTTCGCCCGAACGCGCCGCCCGGGCGAAGGCGTCGGCCTGGTAGGCGTACTGGTCGGCGGGCCCGAACTCGAGGCTCTGTTGGTCCTGCCCGTTGACGAGGAGCACCCGGGTGGCCCGGTCTCGCGGGGCGTTCACCGGGATCTCCACCTCGATCCGGCCCTCGGTCCCCACGATCTGGGCCCGTTGGTGGGGTTGGACCTGGGTGGCGACGGTCCAGGTGGCGCGGCGGCCCTCGCCGAAGTCCAGCACGGCCGAGGTGTGCCGGTCGGTCCGAAACCGCGGGTCCAGCTCGAGCAGGCCCATGACCCTCACCGGTTCGGCATCGAAGAGCCAGCGGGCCTGCGAGATCGGGTAGCAGCCGATGTCGAGCAGGGCCCCACCGCCCCAGTCCGGGTTGTGCCGGACGTCGCCGGGATCGACGTTGTGATAGCTGAAGAACGTCTGGATCGAGCGGAGCTCGCCGATGCGACCGCTGGTCACCATGTCACGGGTCGCGACCCACTGGGGGTGGAAGCGGTACATGAACGCTTCCATGGCCACCAGGGTCGGGTGCTCCTCGGCGGCGTCGACCAGGCGCTGGGCGTCGATCCGGTTGAGGCCGAGCGGCTTCTCGCACAGAACGTGCTTGCCGGCCTCCAGCGCGGCGATCGACCAGTCCACGTGCAGATGGTTCGGAAGCGGGTTGTACACAGCTTCCACTGAATCGTCGGCCAACAGCTCCTCGTAGGAGCCGTGGGCCCGCCCGATGCCGTTGTCGTCGGCCCAGGTGCGGGCCCGATCGCCGTCGCGTGAGCCGACCGCGACCACCTCGTGGTGGGGAGATCCTTGCAGCGCAGGCACCACCCAGTTCGCCCCGATCTTGGCGGTGGACAGGATGCCCCATCGCAGCGGCGGGTCGATGACGTCGGCGTCGCTCATGGCGGCCGACCCTACAACTCGCTGGGACCGTCTGGCCTCCCGTGGCATCGTGACCCCATGATCCGCAGCTACGCGGACGACGACCTCGATTCGGTGCTCGACGTCTGGTACCGGGCATCGCGGCTCGCCCATCGGTTCATGACCGACGAGCAGCTGGCTCAGGAGCGGACCCAGATCGCGGAGCAGTGGCTGCCGATGGCGGACACCTCGGTGGCCGAGGTCGACGGCTCGGTGGTCGGCTTCCTGGCGCTGATCGGCAACGAGGTCGGTGCCATCTTCGTCGACCCCGAGCGGCATCGGGAGGGCATCGGGCGCGCGTTGATGGACCACGCCCGAACCCTGCACCCGATCCTGGAGCTCGAGGTGTTCGAGGGCAACGAGCTCGGCCGGGCGTTCTACGCCGCGTACGGATTCGAGCAGGTCGGGTCCTCGGTCCACCCGATCACGGGCCAGACCCTGTTGCGGCTGCGCCTCGAGTAGCGATCCGGCAGCTCAGCGGAGCCGGGCCGGGCCCAGGTCCTCGGGCGTCAGGCCGCAGTCGAGGAGGTCCGCCGGCAGCTCGCGGCCCAGCGTCAGTGCTGCGGTGGCCCTTGCCGCGGCCGGGGCGGTGTGGATCCCGTAGCCCCCCTGGCCCCCACACCAGACGAAGCTGGGCTCGGCCGGGTCGGGCCCGATGACGATCGAGCCGTCAGCGGAGAAGGTGCGCAGCCCGGCCCACGCCGAGGAGACCGAACGCAGGCCCAGGGTGGTCGCCTCGTTGACGCGCTCGATGGCGAGAGCCACGTCGACCTCCTCCGGCCGGGCGTCGCATGGCGCCGACGGGGTCTCGTCGCCCGGCGAGAACAGCACCCCGCCGGGCTCGGCGCCGAAGTAGAAGCTCATGGGCACGTTCGACACGAACGCCTCGCCGACCCCATCGGGACCCGTGGGTCGGGAGACGGCGAGGGTGCGCCGCTTGGGCACGAAGCCCAGCGGCTCCAGACCTGCGAGGGTGGCCAGCAGATCGACCCAGGCCCCCGCGGCGTCGACCACCAGACCTGCGGACAGCGGGCCGCCCGTGGTGTCGACCCGCCAGCTATCGCCGCGGCGTGCCAGGCCGGTGACCCGGTGATCGAGGGCCAGGGCGCCGCCCCGCTCGGCCAGCAGCCCGCGGTAGACCGCGACCACTGCGGCCACGTCGAGATCACCCGCATCACGGTCCACGCCGGCACCGGCGAGCCAGGCGGGCCGCAGCGCCGGGCACAACGCGCGGGCGCCGTCGCAGTCCAGGGGTTCGAGGGTGCCACCGGCCGAGCCCATGCTGGTTCGGAGCTCGTCCAGCGCCGGGAGGCGCTCCTCGTCGCACACGTAGAGGACGTCCCTGGGAGTCAGCACGTCGGTGTCGGCGCGGCCACCTGCCCTGGTGTCGAACCAGGGGCGGCCGGCCCGGGTCAGGCGCCGGATGGGCGACGGTCCGTAGGTGGGGATGAGCAGCGCCGCCGATCGCCCGGTCGCGTGGTGGGCCGGGGTGGCCTCCATCTCCACCACGGCCACGTCGCAGTCGGCGGCCAGCTCGGCGGCCGCCGACAATCCGGCGATCCCGGCGCCCACGACCACCACGTCGTGGCTGCGCCGTGGCGCCATCAGTCCCGGTACTCCACCCCGGGGAGGACGCAGAGCATCTCGTACAGCAGGTTGGCCGCAGTCAGCGCCGTGGCTCCGGAGGTGTCGTAGATCGGCGCCACCTCCACCAGGTCACAGCCCACGAGGTCCAGGCCTCGGCAGCCCCGGATGATCTCGAGGGCCTGGGGCACGGTGAGGCCGCCCACCTCGGGGGTGCCGGTCCCGGGGGCGAACGCGGGGTCCAGGCCGTCGATGTCGAAGCTCAGGTAGACCGGGCCTCCGCCCACCTGGTCTCGGACCTCTTCCATGAGGGGGGTGAGCGACCGGTACCAGCACTCCTCGACCTGGACCACCCGGAAGCCCTGCTGGCGGGACCAGTCGAAGTCGTCGGCCTCGTACCCCGTCCCCCGGACGCCGATCTGCACCACCCGGTCGGTGTCGAGCAGCCCTTCCTCGACGGCGCGCCGGAACGGGGTGCCGTGGGTGACGGGCTCGCCGAACATGGCGTCGTTGATGTCGGTGTGGGCATCCACGTGGACCAGCCCCACCGGGCCGTGCTTGGCCCGGATGGCCCGCAGGATGGGTAGGGCGATGGTGTGGTCGCCGCCCATGGTCACCGGGATCACGTCGTGGGTGAGCAGCTCTTCGAAGTGCGCGGTGATCCGGGCCACCGAGTCGGCCAGGTTGAAGGCGTTGGTGGCCACGTCTCCGGTGTCGTCGATGCGCAGGCTGTCGAACGGCGCCGCCCGGGGGGCCATGTTGTAGGGGCGGATCAGCACCGACTCGTCGCGGATGGCCCGGGGGCCGAACCTGGCACCGGGCCGATTCGAGGTGCCGATGTCGAAGGGCACCCCGACCACGGCCACGTCGAGGTCGGCGGGCTCGCGGCAACCGGGGAGGCGCATGAAGGTGGCGATGCCGGCGAAGCGGGGCATCTGGTTGCCACCGAGCGGCTGGGGGTGACGGTCCTGGCTCATCGCAGCCAACCCTATTGGCGCCCGGAGACGCCGCGTGCGGCAGCCGACCGCAGCACTCGGCCTCGGCGCAACCGTGGTGGCATGCTGAGGCCCCCGAGGCATCGCGAGGAGCTCCACACCACATGACGATCCGGCCCGACATCGTCCTGATCGTCACCGACCAGGAGCGGGCGGCGCCACCGTACGAGGACGACGCCATGGGTGCCTGGCGGGCCGCGCACCTCCCCGAACGGCGCTGGTTCGCCGACAACGGCGTCAGCTTCGCCCGTCACTACACCGGGGCCACCGCTTGCGTGCCCAGCCGCCCCACCCTCCTCACCGGCCAGTACCCGGACCTGCACGGCGTGACCCAGACGAATGGGCTGGGCAAGACCGAGTACGACTCGCGCATGCGCTGGCTCAGGCCCGGCGAGGTGCCCACCATCGGCAGCTGGTTCCGGGCCGCCGGCTACGACACCCCCTACATCGGGAAGTGGCACCTGTCCCACGCCGACCTGATCGACCGCCGCACCGGCGGGCCGCTGCGTACCAACGACAGCAGGGGGATGGTCGACGAGGACGCAGTGCAGGCCTACCTCGACGCCGACGTGCTCGACCCCTTCGGTTTCAGCGGCTGGGTCGGCCCCGAGCCCCACGGGTCGGGGCTGGCCAACAGCGGCTTCGTGCGGGACCACATCTACGCCGACCGGGCCGTCTCCTGGCTCGAGGACCGTGCCCGCCGGCGGGCCGCCGGCGACCCGGATGCCCTGCGTCCGTTCCTGCTGATCTGCTGTCTCGTCAACCCCCACGACATCGTGCTGTGGCCGGGCTTCGCGCGGTCCAGCCCGCCTCGCACGCCAGGCCTGGCCGACCCGCCGCCAGTGCCGCCGGCACCCACCGCCGACGAGGATCTCGCGTCCAAACCGGCGGCGCAGGCTGCCTACCGGGCCGCCTATCCCACCGGCTACGGGATGGCGCCGCTGGTGGAGCGGGCGTATGGCCGCGACGGCGGGGCCGACTACCGGGCGGCCTACTACATGATGCACGCCGAGAACGACGCTGCCATCGGCCGGGTCCGGGCTGCGGCCACGGCGCTGGGCTCGCCGATGGTGCTGGTCCGCACCGCCGACCACGGGGAGCTGCTGGGTGCCCACGGCGGGCTGCACCAGAAGTGGTTCAACCTCTACGACGAGTGCACCCGGGTGCCCTTCGAGGTGGTCGATCTCCGCTCTGGTGACGGTCCACGCAATCGGAACGCGGCGGTGCTCGCCATGCCGACGTCCCATGTCGACGTGTTGCCGACCCTCCTCCGGTTGGCCGGGCTGGAGCTGGGCGGGCTGTGGGACTCCGTGAGCCAGACCCACAGCGAGGTCCACCCCCTGCCCGGGCACGACCTGGGCGCCGTGATCGACTCGCCCGACGACGTCGATCCCGACCGGGCCGTCTACTTCATGTCGCGGGACAACATCCTCGAAGGCGACACCGGCGTGCCTGCAGGCCTCCGGCTGCGGGGCCGCCCCACCGTTCCGCCGCCGGTACAGATCCAGGTTCCCGCCCACGTCGGCTCCAGCTTCGAGGCGGTGGTGGCCCGGTCCGGAGGGTCGCTCTGGAAGCTGGTCCGGACCTATGACGACCCGGACACCTGGACCGAGCCCGGCCAGGCCCACCTGGCCGCGACCGGCCCGGCCGGCGAGGTGCTGCGGCGTCAGCCGGTCCCGGACCAGTGGGAGCTCTACGACCTCGAGGCCGACCCGATCGAAGCGGTGAACCGGTGGGACGATCCCTCGGCGCACGACGCCCAGGTCGAGCTGCTGACGCGGCTGTTCGGCGAGCGCGAGCGCTGCCACCCCGTTCGGCACGCGCCGTGGCCATACGCTCCCCGCCGGCCCCGGCCCCATGTGGGTCCGGGCCCCCAGCGGCCGTCACGCCCCGCGGCCCGTCTCCGGCGTGGACTCCAGCGCGCCGGCCTCCACCCGGTCGATCCCGACGCCGTGGAGCTCGATCGCCGCGGGCGGCGGGCCCTCGTGGTGACCACCAGCCACGGGGTGCTGTCGGTCGGGAAGTCGACCGGGGTGTGGGCCTCGGAGCTGACCGCCCCGTATTACACCTTCGTCGACGCCGGGATGGATGTGGATGTCGCCAGCATCGCCGGCGGGGTAATTCCCGTCGAGGAGCGCTCGCTGAGGCCCGTGGTGCGATCCGACCACGACGACCGGTTCCTCGGCGACCCGCACTTCATGTCGCTCGTGGAGCATTCGGCCCCCGTCGCCGGCGTGGACTTCACCGCCTACGACGTGGTGTTCCTCGCAGGTGGCTGGGGGGCGGCCTTCGACCTGGGCACGAGCGACGTGCTGGGCGCCGGGATCACCGCGGCGAACGCCGCGGGGGTGGTGCTGGGCGGGGTGTGCCACGGCCCGCTGGGACTGCTGCGGGCCGTCGACACCGACGGGACCCCGCTGGTGGCGGGGCGCCGGGTCACGGCGGTGACGGACAAGCAGGTGAGCGAGCTGGGCATCGGGTCGACGCCCATGCACCCCGAGACCGAGCTGCGACGCCTGGCGGCCGACTACGAGTGCCGCCACGCGGTCCGTGACGTGCTGGCCAACCACTGGGTGGTGGACGGCAACCTGGTCACGGGCCAGAACCAGAACGCCGGGCCCATGGTCGCCCGGGAGATGATGCAGCTGCTCGAGGTGCCCGTCCGCTGAGCGACGATGGGCCGGACGCTCCCCTAGACGACCGGGAAGACCCTTCGATCGCCGACTCGCTCGGCGCGGGCCAGGGCCCGGACCACCGTCCAGTCGCCGTGGAGCTGGCGAGCGATGTCGACCAAGATGTCGATGACCGTCGCCGGTCCGGCCGGATCCGTGGCCGGCCGGGATTCGCCCACGCTGGCCGCGATGTCGTCGAGATGCACGAGCAACTCGATCAGCCGGGTGCGGCAGAAGTCGTCGAGGGTGAGCATCCGCCCGCCGAGCGCCGCCACCAGGCGGGTCGACGGCTCGCGTGCCAGCCGCGTTCGCAGCTGCTCGGCCAGGGCTCGGCACTTCTCGACGGTGGCCGCGTGACCGACGGCGGACTCTTCAGCAGAGACCTCGCGTATCTGTTCGTGGATCGGAGCATCGATCGCCGCGTGGAAGTACGTGACGGCTGTGAGCAGCTCACCCTCGGGGACCTGAGCCGGATCGGTCCGATCGAGGTAGGCGACGGTGGCGCCGGCGGCGCGGACCAGGTGTGCGCACAAGGCGCCCACGGTCATCCCCTCGAGGGCCGACGGCTGGTCCCAGCGCTGCGCCACGGCGGGCCGCGCGATGAACTCGGCTGCCGCTTCGACCGCCTCCACCACCAGCCGGCGCACCTGCTCCGACTCGTGTGCTGGTGTGGACGGCTCGGCCCCACTGCTCACGGGCCCGAGAGTACGGCGGACGCCCGATCTGTGAGAACAAATCGGTGCCGATTTGTACTCACAGATCGCAATGTCACACCGCCGTGATGTCCTGGGTACCCATGGAAGACAGCCAGAGGCTCGTTCGGATGGCTGCAAGCGAACCCTTCGGCCTCCTGACGACGGGTGAGCTCGAAGCGGCAGGGGTCGGTGGGAGCGATCGTGCTCGGCTCGTTCGAGGCGGTGCCCTCCATCGCGTCCGCCGTGGGTACTACAGCATCGCTCCCCCGAGCTGGCTCCAGTCGCTCGAAGCGGCTCGCCGCCACGTCGGTGACACCGCCGTGGCGTCGCACCGGTCGGCCGCCCGGCTCCACGGCCTGTGGGCGAGCGACGACCTCGACCTCACGGTCCGGTATCCGGCCGATTCCCGGGCCAAGGGCGTCGACGTCCATCGATCTCGGGATCTGATCGGTGTCGAGGTCGAGATGGTCGCAGGGCTGCCGACCACGACCGTGCCCCGCACCCTGTGTGATCTCGGGTTGGTGCTGCCGCCGTGCGAGGTCGAGCGCGCGGTCGATCATGCGATCGCCCTGGGGAAGACCCGGCTGGACGACTTACTTGCGGTGCGGGCCCGGGTGGGAGAACACGGCCGCACCGGCGTCGGGACGGTCGACCTCGCCACCGCCGACCTGCCGGCCTCGGTCGATCTCGCCGAGTCCGGGCCCGAGCTGCGGCTGCTGAGGCTCATCGCGGCATCGAGCTTGCCGGCTCCGGTGCAACAGCACCCGGTCCGGGTCAATGGCCGCTCCTACCGCCTCGACCTCGCCTATCCCGAGGTCCGGGTCGCAATCGAATACGACGGTGAGGACTGGCACCACACACCAGCCCAGCTGTCGCGCGACCGAGCGCGGCAAGGGGATCTCGAGGCGGACGGTTGGCGAGTGGTCCGACTCCGCTGGGCCGACCTCCAACCCGTGAACGCCGGCTGCACCCTGAGCCGGATCCGCCAGGCGATTCGCTCCGGAGGGATCTGTGAGAACAAATTCGTCGAGAACTAGTACTCACAGATCCGGGATGGGGGCGGTTGGCGGCGGTGGCGGGCGAGAACTTGTACTCACAGATCCGGGATGGGGGTGGTTGGCGGCGGTGGCGGGCTTGCATTTGTTCTCACAGATTCGGTGAGGGATCAGCTCCGGCGGGCCAGGATGCGGCGGCAGGGCTGGCCAGCCATCTCGGCGTTGCCGGCCTCGATGTCGGTGAAGCCGGCGTCACGGAAGTGGGCCGCCAGGGCATCCACGTCGACCATGTGCATCTCGCGGTCGTGGTGGTCGTGACGCTGGGCGAACTCCTCGTGGAGCTCGTGGTTCGGATCGTCGAAGTCCTCGTCGACGAGCACTAGCCGGCCCTGGGGTCGCAGCACTCGATGCAGCTCTCGCGCCGCGGCGGCGGGATCGGTCCAGTGATGCATGGCGTTGACGGCCCAGGCGGCGTCTGCGCCGGTGTCCGGGACCGGGATGGCCTCGGCTGCGCCGTCGCGGACCTCGATCAGATCCCGCCGCCGATGCAGGAGCCGGCGCGCCGCCAGCACGATCCGCATGAACCTGGTGGGGTCGACGGCGACCACAGCCGCTCCCTGCGCCGCGGCGAGGACCGTGGCCGGCCCCATCCCGGCGCCGATGTCCACCATCCGTTCGCCCGGTCGAGGATCCACCAGCTCCACGACCGCGGTGTTCACGTCCGACCGCCACATGCGGGGAGCGTGTCGGAGGTAGCGCACCGCCCCCTTCAGGCCCCGGTCGTGGTGATGGCCGTGCTCGCTCACCAGCGCGCCAACGTCGAGGTGGCGGCGGCTCGAACCGGCTCCAGCATCATGAACGACCCGGTGGCGAGGACGGTCCCGCCCTCGGGGCTGTGCTCGGCGGCCACCCGAACCGCCCGCTCGATCCCGGGTTCGGCCAACACCACCAGGTCCGGCCGCTGGCGCACCAGCGCATCGGCCAGCTCCTTGGCGGACCAGGATCTCCGCACCACCCGATCGCCTGCGGCCACCGCGAAGTCGGTGGCCACGACGGTCCCCGCCAGTTGCGCCAGCTCGGCCGCGCAGGCGTCGAGGTCCTTCTCGTGGCTGAGCGCAGCCACGACCACGTGGGGCCGGCTGGAGCCGAGCTCCCGGCGCAGGGCCCCGAGCTTGAGGGGGTTGTGGGCGCCGTCGAGCATCAGCAGCCCACCGGCCATCGGGACCTCCTCCATGCGGCCGGGGAGATGAACCGGAGCAGGCGGGGCGTCGGTGGGCGCGCCGAGCAGCTCGACGACGAGCTCGGCGACAGCATCGGCCTGGGCCCGCCAGCCGGCGCACCGGGGCGCCTCGTGGACGGTTGCGTTCCGGGCCGCGGCGACCTCGCGCACGACCTCGACGGGCGTCTCGGAAGGCTGCGGCGCCAACACCACCGACCCGCCCGGCGCGATGACTGCGGCCTTGGTCCGGGCGATCGACTCCAGCTCGGTCCCGAGGATCTCCCGGTGGTCGTGGCCGATGGGCATGACCACCGTGAGCTTGTCGCTCCGGGAGATGGCATTGGTGGCGTCGAGCTCGCCACCGATACCGGCTTCGGTCACGAGGTAGTCGACACCGGCGGCCTGGCCGACCAGCCAGGCCAGCGCCGCAGTGACCTCGAAGAACCCGGGCGGACGACCGTCGCTGTGGTCGATCGCTCGCAACCCTGGCCACAGGCCCACGGTGGCCGCCTCGACCTGGCCCCAGGCGGGCAGGGCCCCATCGATGAGGAACCGCTCCCGGAGGTCGTACACGTGCGGCGAGACGTGGGCCCCCACCCTGGCCCCACCCCCGACGAGGCGACCGACGATCGCCGCCACCGCCGCACCCTTGCCGGCGGTCCCCACGACGTGCACCTGGCGGGCCGCGTCCTGGGGATTGCCGACCAGCGCGAAGAACCGACGGGCCCGGTCCAGACCCGCCTCGCCGCGCGGCGGCGGTCCGAGCGAGGGCAGCTCCTCGAGCAGGAAGCGCTCGATGGCCTCCTGGCCCAGGGGCGGGCTGTCCGACAGCACCCGCCGAGTCTGCCAGACGCGAGCGGGGTTCAGCCCCGCCGGCGCCGGATCTCCTCGACGATCGCCGGCACCACCTCGTGCAGGTCGGCGATCACCGCGTAGTCGGCCTTGACCACCATGTTGGCCTCGGGGTCGGTGTTGATGGCCAGGATCCGCTTGGAGGCCATGGCCCCGACCCAGTGCTGGATGGCACCGGAGATGCCGGTGGCGATGTAGATCTCCGGCGCGATCCGGGTCCCGGTCTGGCCCACCTGGTCGGTGTGATTGCGCCAGCCGAGGTTGGTGACTGCCCGGGAGCAACCCACCCGCCC
>JBFINV010000023.1:0-14823 GCA_041611015.1 Acidimicrobiales bacterium
GACCACGTGGGGACGGTCGCCACCGCCCGTGACCTCGACCTGATCCGGCGGGCCCTCGGCGACGAGCGACTCACCTACCTGGGGTACTCCTACGGGACCCGGATCGGGGCCGTGTACGCGACCCTGTTCCCGGACCGGGTCCGGGCCATGGTGCTCGACGGTGCCTTCCCGCCGGGGCTCCCGTCCTCGGAGCTGGCCGCGAGCGTCGCCGACATCGAGTCCACCCTGAGCCGCATCGACCAGGTCTGCGACCTCGAGCCCGGCTGCCCGGTCCGGGACCAGGGGCTGGTCGAGACGGTCACCGAGCTGCTGGGGACGCTCGACCCCGAAGACGGGCCCCTGCCCGATCTGGGTGAGCGGGCCACCCTGATCGGTGCCACCCTGCTGGCGATCTACGTTCCCGAGGTGTGGGAGACCTACGCGACCGCGCTCGACCGGGCCGCTGCGGGGGATCCCGACCTCATCGCCAACCTGGCGGCAGCCTGGTTCTTCGCCGGCGACGACGAGTTCAGCGACATCTACGCCGGGGCCAACACCGCGATCATGTGCGCCGACCGGGCCTACCCCACCGACCCCGAGGCTGCCCGGGCCGACGCCGAGCTCGCCGTCGGGGCCGCTCCGCTGCTGGTCGACCTGGCGCTCGGCGCCACCTGCGAGGGCTGGCCCGTCGACGGCGAAGCCCTGCCCACCACCGACACGGCGGGCGCGCCCACGCTGCTGGTGATCGGCGGCACCAACGATCCGGCGACGCCGTTGCGCTGGGCCGAGCAGTTGGCCACGGATCTCGCCGACGCGGTGCTCGTCACATACGTGGGCGACGGGCACACCGTCGTGGCCCGGGACAACGACTGCATCGACGATCTCGTGACCACCTACCTGGTGACGCTGGTCCCCCCTGCCGTCGGCACCCGCTGCCATGCCGCCACCGGCATCCTGGGAGTGCGCGTCGAGGTGTCGGCGTCGGGCTTGGACGTCCTGTCGGTCGACGACGGATCAGCCGCGTCCGCCGCGGGGCTCAGGGCCGGCGACGTCGTCGTCGCGGTCGACGGCGAGCCGGCGACCGCCCTCGACCAGCTGACCACCGGAGCCGGACAGCGCATCGTGCTCGACGTCGCCCGCGACGGTGGGATCACCCCGGTGGAGGTCACCGCCGGCCGCCGCCCCTGGACCCTGCCCGCAGGCTGACCTTCCGGTCGCGACCGTCACATCGACCGGGGCGGTGCCGATGGTTGACCGATGAGCAGCACCACTGCGGCGCCCGTGACGACGCCGGCCGGCGCGCCGGCTCGGGGCCCGGTCCCCGCCGTGGACCCGCCCCGGCTGCTGGTCGCTGGCTCCCTGGCGTACCTGGTGGTTCCGGCCGGGCTCCAGCTGGCCACGTGGCTGCGGCTGCCGCTGGCCGTGCTCGCGGTCGCGGCCCTGGCGGCCGCCGGGCGCATGTGGTGGCGTATCACCGGCAGTGCGCCCACAGGCTCGGCGTGGCGCCTCCCGGCCGCGATCGGCCTCGCGCTGGCTCTCCTCGCCGGTGCTGGTGGGGTGCTCACCTACTCCGGCGACTGGCGCAAGCACTTCGCCCTGCTGCGGGACCTGAGCACCGAGTCCTGGCCGGTGACCTATGACCTGCCCGGCGGCACGGGCATCCTCGACTACACGGTCGGGTGGTACCTCCCGGCAGCGACGGTGGGACGCATCGCCGGCTGGGCACCAGCGAACATCGCCATCTCCACCTGGTTGGGCCTCGGCGTGGCCCTGGCGGTGTGGTGGATGATCACCATCGTCGGCCGGCGCTGGGCTGCGGGCATCCTGGTGCTCTTCTCGGGGCTCGACGTGCTGGGCGTGATCCTGCTCCCCCGCCTCAGTGGCTGGGAGCCGGCGGGCAGCGACACCATCGACACCTGGGCCCGGGAGTGGCAGGTCCCATCGGTGCTCCGGGGCGTCCTGGAAGCCCCCCAGCACGTGCTGCCCACCCTGGTGCTCGCCGGGCTGATCCTCGGGGGCCGCTTCGGGCGGCTGCCGCTCACCGGCCAGGCGGCACTCCTGGCCTGCGTCGCGCTCAGCTCCCCGTTCGCGGTGATCGCCAGCCTCCCGTTCGTGGCGGTCCTGACGGTGCGGGGGGCCCGCCTGGCCGGCGACGTCACGAGCACCGTGGCCGCGCTGGTGCTGACGGGCGGTGCCGGCTTGATCTACGCCGCTCGCCTCTCCGGGCCGCCGGCGGGGGTGCCCGACGAGGTCAGCCTCGGATCGGCCTTCACGGACCGCCTCTACCCGCTCGCCCCGGCGGGCGACGTGGCCACGGCGTTCGTGCTGGTGGTGCTGTTCGAGATCGTGGTGCTGGCCCTGCCGTTGCTGGCGCTGAGCTGGCACCGGGTGGGGACTCGCACCCTGGTCCTCACCAGCGGGGCCACGATGCTGGCCTGCGTGCTGTTCCGGGTGGGCCACAACAACGATCTGGCGATGCGGGGGCCGGTGATGGCGCTGTTCGTGCTGGCGATGGTGGCGGCCACCCTGCTGGCCGACCGCACGACGCCTCACCGCCCCATCCTGGTGGGGCTCCTGGTCCTCGGCGCGCTGACCGGCCTGATCGAGGCCCGCCGCAACCTCACCGCCACCCAGGTCCACGACCGCTATTCGTTCACCAGCGTCGAGCACACGGCCGGGCTGCTCGAGATGCAGGAGCACTGGTACCCGCACCGGGACTCGCTGCTGAGTCAGTACCTCGTCGCCGACACCGGGCTGGCCGCGGCGGTCCTGGCAGACTCCTAGGAGTCGGGCGCCTCGCGCAGCCGCCGCCGGACCGAGAGCACCTCGGCCAGCATCGCCGCCGAGTCGGACACCAGCGAGACCCGCGACCTGGGGATGTCGTACCAGCTCACGGCCACCTCGGTGACCGGCACGCCCGACGCCCGAGCCAGAGCCAGGATCTCCACGTCGAAGCCGAAACCATCGATCCGGGAGCGGCGGAACAGTCGGTGCCCGGCGGCGCGGGTGAAGAGCTTGAAGCCGCATTGGGTGTCCTCGATGCCCGAGACCACCAGCCGGTCGACCACCCACGCGAACGTCCGGCCCATCACCCGCCGGTGCAGCCGAGTGCGCCGGGCGATCCCCGGACCGCCCAGGGCGCGAGAACCGACGGCCACCTCGGCACCGTTCGCGAGTGCGGCCTCGAGCCTCTCCAGCTCGGCTATGGGGGTGGCGCCGTCGGCATCGGCGACCAGGATCAGCCGGCCCCGTGCCGCCAGGACGCCGCGCCGGACCGCATCCCCCTTGCCCCGGTTCTCCTCCACCCGGAGGACGTCGATGTCGCCCACCTCGTCGGCCATGGCAGCCACCACCGCCGCGGTGCCGTCCGTGGAGCCGTCGTCCGCCACGATGATCTCGAAGCGCAGGCCCCGCTCCTGCAGGTACCTCGTGGTCTCGCGAACGGTACCGGGGAGCCGGTCCCGCTCGTTGTACGCGGGAAACACCACCGACAGGTCGGGCTCGGCGTCGTCGCCCGCCTGGTCAGCCACGGCCTCGTGCATCCGCTCCCATCGCCTCCACCGTGACAAGCACCCGCTCCGGGCGCAAGGTGGCCGCCAGCGCAGGGTTGAGCAGACCTACCCGGAAGGCTGGCAGCCACACCGCCGCATCCCCCACCATGAGAGCGTGGACGCAGCCAGCTTGAGCACGGTCGCCATGCGAGCCATCGAGCTGGCGGTGCAGGGCCGGGACAACCCGCGCCTGCTGATCGCCACCAAGCGTCGACCGACGAACCTGGCCCGGATCGCGAGGCTGCTCGCAGGGCTGGCCAACGCCGCAGCAGGGAGGACCGCGGTGCTCCTCGTCGGCATCCGGGGGCGAAGCGTGGTCGGCCTCGACGAGGTCCCGGACGCAGAATGGTGGGATCAACTGAAACGCATGTTCCCCGGGGCTGCGCCAGAGCTGGTCTCGACGGTGGTGGACATCGACGACGCCCGGGTCCTGGCGATCTCGCCGGAGCCGGCTGGCGAGCTGGTAACGGCAACAGAGAACGGCCGGGTGGTGGTCCCCCTCTTCGAAGCCGGCAGCCTGCGGGCCTGCCCCTCGCCGGGCCCGACCTGGTCGGAGGCCGACACCGCACGGCTGACCCGGGTCGTGGACGGATGGGTGGAGCGGGTGGCCACCCCCGACGGAGCCGTCGTGATCCACCGGGGCCAGCTGGAGGTGGTGATCGACGCCGAGACGGGGTTCATCGCCGACGAGGCGTGCAAGGCCCGGCTGCTGCTGCCCGGCGACGGCCCAGCCGTGGAGCTCGACGCCCAGATCCACCCCATGACCGACGACGTCGCCGTCCTGCGCGGCCGCCGCGGGGTCGAGGTCCTGGCCTCGTTCCGGGCCCACCTCTTCCTGGCCGGCGCGGCCCGCTCCCGCGATTCCACCGGGCCCGAGCCGGGCCCGGTGCAACTGGTGGTCACCGTCCCCGCGCCGGGGGGGCACGAGACCGAGCCCTGGTCGAAGCTGCTCGAGCCCGACCCGACCGCGAGCGGATCCCGTTGGGTGGTCGAGGCCCCCTGATGGGTCGCCGGCCCTAACGTCCCCGGGGGGTGGTCAACATCCGGCGCAGCGCCGGCTGGGCTCCGGAGAGCACGCCGGCCAGGCGGGCTGGCGCCTGGTCGGCTTCGAGCATGAGCCGGGACAGGCGCAGGGGCGACGAGCCCAGGTCGGCCAGCCGGTTGTCGTAGAGGAGGCCCAGGTCGTAGCCCAGCTCGGCGAGGGCACCGTCGACCACGGTCGAGAAGTTGCCGTTCGGGTAGGCGAAGCTGCGGGGTGGCGCACCCAGCCGATCGGTCAGCCAGCGGTGGGCCCGATGGATCTGGTCGACCTGCTCCTCGGGTGGGCAGCGGTCGAGGCAGGGGTGGTCCCAGCTGTGGTTGCCCAGCGCCATACCCGCGCCGAGCCACGCCTCCAGCTCGCGCTCCTCCAGCTGGCGCCACGCTGGGGGTGGCTCGGGGACCTCCGCGAGCAGGTGCTCGACCACCTGGCGCCGCCGGGTGTCGGCGACCTGCTTCAAGGCCTCGGTCGGGTGACCTGGGGTCACGCCGGCGGCCTGACAGGCGGCCGCAACCAGCTCGGTCGCATTGTCCGCGGCCCAGTCGGTCACCCGCCACCAGAACGGCTCGCCCGACTCGATGAGTCCGGGGCACACGAACATCGTGGCCGGGATCCCGAGGCGGACCAGGGTGGGCAGCCCGTTCGCGACCACCGACGGGTCCCCGTCGTCGAAGGTGACCCAAGCAGCCCTGTCCGGGAGCTCGGCACCGTTGCCGATGGCGGCCACGACCGCGTCCTCGCCGACCGGGGTGTAGTCGCCGACGAGGAACCGCATCTGGGCGGCAAAGGCATCCGGATCGGACACCCCGTGGTAGGCGAGGATCCGCAGCCGCCCCCGGGTGACCATCCGGGCCAGAGCGGTGACCGGCCGGGAGCGCAGGGTGGCGAGGGCGAGATCGTACGGGTTCACGAACCGGCGCAGTGGGCGGCGAACAGGTCGTCGAAGAAGGCGACCATGCCGGCAATGCTGGCGTCGGTGGTGAACTCCGCCACCACCTTCTCGCGGGCGGCCTTCCCGACCTCGCGGGCCAGGTCCGGGTCGACGGCGTAGCGCTCGAGCTGGGCCGCCACCAGGTCGGCCCGGCCCGCGGTGGCGGTGAAGCCCGTCACCCCCTCCTCGATGAGCTCGGGGATGGCGGTGATGCGGGGAGCGACGCACGGGATCTGGCAGGCCATGGCCTCCATCAGCACCACCGGGATGCCCTCACGGAAGCTGGTCATGCAGAACGCGTCGGCGCGGTGGTACAGGGGCAGGATCTGGTGCTGGCCGACGGACCCCACGAACTCGGCGTCCACCCCCAGCTCGGCGCAGCGGGTCTCCATGGGCTGGCGCAGCTCGCCGTCGCCCACCACCAGCAGCCGGGCTCGGCGGGGAGCGATGGCCGCCTGCAGCCGGTCCATGGCGTCGACCAGCACCGGCAACCCCTTCTCCGAGCCGAGCCGGCCGACGAAGAGGACCGTGAACGGGTCGTCGAGGCCACGCTCCTCGCTGGCGTCGGCGGCCGGGGACCAGACCTCGGTGTCCACGCCACAGTGGACGACCGAGTACGACGGCCAGCTCTCGGGATCGGAGACCATCATGAGCTGGGAGCGGGTGTAGTCGCTGACGCAGGCCACGGCCGTGGCCGCCTCCGCCTTGGCCTCGAGGTCGTGGCGGGCGATGTCGACGAACTCCGAGGACCCGTGCATGGTGAACGACCACGTCGCCGGGCCGCTGCCGACCCGGGCGGAGATGACGCAGGCCAACCAGGCCAGATTGGAGGCCACGTTGGCGTGGTGGGCGTGGAGGTGGCCGATGCCCCGCTGGCGGGCCAGCGACCAGAGCATCACTGCCTCGGCCACGTAGAACAGCCGCCACAGAAGCTGGCGAGGGTCGGTCCACCAGCCACGAGCGGCGACCCGGACGGCGGCCAGCACCGCGCCGGGATGGGTGAGCGCGGGCCGGACCAGGTACCGCCAGAGCTTGGCGGGTCCGGCCGGGCGGATGTGGACGGTGCGCCCCGCCTCGGCCCGGTCGGCCGGCGAGAGGATCTCGCCCTCGTCGGTCTGCACCACGGAGATGGTCTCGACGTCGAAGCCCGCCTGGCGCAGACCGAGCACCTCGCGCTGGACGAAGGTGTGGGAGATCAGCGGGTAACGGCTGATCACGTAGCCGATCGTCGGTCGACGCGAACCTGACACGGGGAACCATCGAGCTTTCTGGAGCGGATTTGAGCCGCCGAGGCGGCCCTCCGAAGACTACCGGGGGCTGCAGACCGGTCCGTGGTGGGCGCCCTAGGCGTAGGTGGCTCGGCCCTCCGGTGTGAGCTGCACGGCGCGACCGACGAGCTCCTCGGTGATCATCGCGGACATGACATCGGCGTCCTCGCACACCCCGAGGGCCCGGCGCCCGTCGGGCATCGTCGCGGTGAGGAGCCCTCGTTCGGGACCGTTCCTGCTGTGGACGACGGTGTAGGTCTCGGTGCGACCCGGTCGTTCGGGGGCCTCGTCCACCGCTCGGGTCGGGTGCCGGTCGATCTCGGCTTGGGCGTCGGAGGTCCGGAACGGCACCGGCGGTGGGGCGGTCCCGTAGACCGCACACGCCTGCTTGGTGGCGAACCCACCGTTGGCATGCACGAACCCGAGTGAGCCTTCGTCGTCGCGGAGCGCCTCCACGGTGCTGGCGATGGCGTGGACCACGTAGCTGTTCATCGGACCACCGAAGAACCCCAGACCACCAGTTGTGGTCAGCTGCCGACCAGGGTCGATGCCGAGCTCGCGCATGGTGATCTGCACGACGGACGGGAAACAGCTGTAGAGGTCGATGTGGGCGATGTCGTCGATGGTGACGCCAGCCAGCTCCAGCGCTCGCCTCGCGGTGTGGCGGATGGCCGGTGAGCGGTCGTAGGTGTCCCGCTGCGAGAAGGCCTCGCTGGCGTGGCCCTCTGCTGCGGCATGGGGGAACACCCAGCGGTCGCGGGGAACCCCGAGGGCCTGGGCCCGCTCGGCGGAGCAGAGGACGAGGGCCCCGCCGAAGTCCACGTAGGAGTTGGCGTTCATCACCTTGGTGTAGGGAGAGCACACCATGCGGTTGGCGGGCGACGGGGTCACGATGTCCTCGGGGGTCATCGGGGTGCGGGTCCAGGCGTAGGGGTTGGCGACCGCAACGGCGTTGAACCCGGCCCACAGCTCGCCCAGATGAGCCAGGTGCTCGGCCACGCTGCGACCGGTGGCCGCCCGGATCGCGGGCTCGAAGAGCGGGTAGACCACTGCCGGCCGGTCGAATCCGAGCGACCGCTCGTGCTCGGTCCCGAGGGCCACGTCGATGCCGAAGCGCCGCGCCGGGGGGAGGTCATAGCCGGTCCGACCGAGATCGAGCCCCTGGCTGCGCAGCTTGTTCTTGCTGTAGATGGCCTCGGCCCCGGTGATCACCACCGCATCACTTGAACCTTCGACGATGCTGGTGGCGGCGGCGCTCACGCAGGTCTGGGGCAGCTGCCCGCCGACGGCGCTCAACCAGGTCTGGGCCCGGTGGGCGCCCACGCCGTCGGCCACCAGCCGACCCGGATCGGGGTAGCGCCACATCCCCCCGACGGCGATCAGACGGTCGACCTGACCCAGCAGCGCCGGTGCGCCGGCGTCGTCGGCGGCCAGCCGCACCGCGTTGGCCATGAGCTCGTAGGGCTCGAGCGCCTCGGTGACGTCGTCGAGCTGCTGCTTCACCTGCCCCACACCCACGATCACCGGGGTCCGGGGGTCGACGGGCATCAGCTCACCAGATCGGCCGCGAACCGCACCGCCTCGACCGGACCCCCGACCAGCATGGTGTCGACCACCGAGTCCTCCCACATGACCAGCTCGGCCCGGATCTTGTCGGGGGGACCGATGAGCGAGATGGCCTCGACCATCTCCGTGGGGACCGCGGCGATGGCGTCGCTCTTGTGGCCGTCCAGGTACAGCGCCTGGATCCGCTCGCACGCGGCCTCGAACCCCATTCGGGCGAACACGTCGTAGTGGAAGTTCTGACCCTTGGCCCCCATGCCCCCGGCGTAGAGCGCGATCATCGGCCGCAGCATGTCGGCGCAGGCCTCCACGTCCTCGCCGGGGACGATCGCGACGGAGCACGCCACCTCGAAGTCACCCCAGCCGTCGCGACCAGCGGCGTCGAAGCCGGCCTGCAGAGCCTGCCGGTAGAACCCGTCGTCCTTGGGTGCGAAGAACAGCGGCAGCCAGCCGTCACAGATCTCGGCGGCCAGGGCCACGTTCTTGGGGCCCTCGGCCGCCAGGTAGATCGGGATGTCGGTTCGCAACGGGTGGACCGTCGACTTGAGCGGCTTCCCGAGCCCGGTTCCCCCGGGGTAGGGCATCGTGTAGTGCTCCCCGCGAAACTCCACCGGCTCCTTTCGGGCCACGATGGCACGGATGATGTCGACGTACTCCCGGGTCCGAGCCAACGGCCGGGGGTAGGGCCGGCCGTACCAGCCCTCGACCACCTGGGGCCCCGATGCCCCCAACCCGAGGATGAACCGGCCCCCGCTGAGGTGGTCCATGCTGAGGGCCGCCATGGCCGTGGCGGCCGGGGTGCGGGCCGACATCTGCATGATGGCGGTGCCGAGCTTGACGTTGCGGGTCGACGCCCCCCACCACGCCAGCGGGCTCAGGGCGTCGGAGCCGTAGGCCTCCGCGGTCCAGATGTGCTCGAAGCCCAGCCGGTCGCACTCGGCGATGGCCTCCTCCACCCCCGGGGGCGGCCCCGCACTCCAGTAACCGGTGTTGTAGCCGAGCTTCATGTGGCGTTCCTCGTCGTGGCCCTGCGTCGGGCCCAAGCATGGTCCCGCGCCGCCCCGGCCGAGAAGTTGGCCGAGGCGTAGCCTGGCAGCGATGAGCGACGAGCGGGGGAACCGATCGCGCGTGAGGGCTGCGATGCGGCGCCCGCTCTGGGCTCTGGTCGCCGCGAGCGTCGCCGTCGCCACGGGGGCCCCGGCCGCACCCGCGGAGCCCGAGCCGGTGGGTGCCGTGAACGTGGGCACCGGGCCGATCGGTGGGCTGGACCGGGTCCGTGCGGTCCCGGGCGGCGTCGAGGTTACCGGCTGGGCGCTGCGGACCGACGGGGGCAGGGCGCGGCCTCGGGTCGAGGTCACCGCCTCCGGCGAGCTCCTCGCTCGCACCCACCCGAGCGCGAGCCGCCCGGACCTGGAGGCCGCGTTCGGGGTGACCGGCCGCGCGCTGGCTTTCACCGCAGTGGTCCGCCCACCAACGGGCTCCCACACGGTGTGCATGGACGCCCGGGCCACTCGAGCGGGGGCCCCGGTCCGGCTGGGCTGTGCTCCGTTCGACGTGACTGCGGCCTCTCGGGCCCAGCGCCGCCTGACCCGGCTGCTGCGCGGCCTCGGCCGTGAGGCCGAGCGCCGGCTGCCGGGGGTGACGGTGGCCATGGCGGTCATCCCCTTCGACACCGGTGTCACCTCGGCCTGGCGCGGGAACCGGCTGTTCATCTCCGCCTCGGCACCGAAGGCCTGGTGGACGGCGGCTGCGCTCGCCGCAGACCGGGAAGAGGAGGCGGCCACCTGGGCGCCCTCGGTGTTCCGTCATAGCTCCGACGCGGCAGCCGGTGCCATGATCGACCTCGCCGGCGGGATCGACGCCGTCAACGACTTCACGCTCTCGATGGGGATGGAGGACACCGCGGTCATGCGCTGGAACGCTGGCAGGTCCCGGCCGCGATCGCTGCTGTATCCGGGGCCGCTCGGCGGCAGCAACCACGTGGACGCCACCGACGCCGCCGCCTTCTACTACGCCTTCGGCACCCGCCAGGTGCTCGACCCCGAGCTGACCGACCGGCTGGCCCGCTGGCTGCGATGGTCTCCACGCCACGGCGGGATCGGTGACCGCGAGGCCTCGACCATTCCCCATGCGCTGCCGGCCGAGGTCCGTGACCTGGTGGAGCAGAAGGGCGGCTGGCTGCGCCCCTGGGAATACAGCGTGCCCGGTCACCTGCTGGGGGCGGGCATCGTCCATCCGACCAACGGGGGTCCGTCGTACGCCGTTGCGCTCATGGCCGCCGGGGGCAGCCACGCCGCCTTCGTGCGCATGATCGAGCTGTTCCGGTCCGTTTCGTGCCAGATCTACGTGCACGTGTCGGGTCACGACAGCTGGCGCTGCCCCGATTGGTGACAGCGCGTGGCCTTGCCCTGTCAGCCGGTGAAGAACCCCCCGCTGGGATGCAGGATCTCGCCGGTGAAATAGGACGACTCGTCGCTGCAGAGGAACAACGCAGTGTTGGCGATCTCGGCCGGAGAGCCCTTCCGGCCCATGGGAACGTGCGAGAAGAGGTCCCGGGCTCCCTCGACGCGCGGGATGAGATCGATCACCGCGGTCATGTTGGTGTCGATGTAGCCGGGCCCGATGCTGTTGACCCGGATGCCCGCCGGGGCGAGCATCCGGGCCGCCTTCTTGGTGAGCATCCAGACCGCGGCCTTGGAGGCGGTGTACGCCAGGGGTCCGGCATCGGGGTTCTTGGCAGCCACGCTGGCGACGGTCACGATGCTGCCCCCCTCACCCTGCTCGAGCATGGCCCGGGACCCGGCCTGCATGCTGAGGAGCGTCCCCTTCAGGTTGACGGCGAGGACCCGGTCGAAGTCCTCGACATCGGTCTCCACCAGGTCCCAGCCGGGTCGCTCCAGATAGTCGAGCCGTCCCTTCAGCCTGTCGACGTCGGCGTCGAGGTCGCCCGAGACATAGCGCCCGTGGCTCACCCCGGCGGCCGTGATCAGAGCGTCGAGGCGGCCGAAGGCATCGAGGGCCAGGGCCACCATGGCTGCGTTGTCCTCGGCGGAGGCCACGTCGACGGGCAACGAGGCGGCTCGACCTCCGGCGTCGGTGATCACGGCCGCGGTCTCGGCGGCCCGCTCCTCCTGTATGTCCGCCGCGACCACGGCGGCCCCCTCTTCGGCGAGGCGGATGCAGCAGGCTCGACCGATTCCGTTCCCGCCGCCGGTCACGACGGCGACCCGCCGGTCCATACGGAGGCGCGGTGCACGATCCACGCCGTCAGGATGACACAGCCCCGCAGCTGCGGCCGCCCCCCGCCGTCACCCACAGTGCTCCGGTGCGCCCGGCGAGTGAACCTGCTCGCCCGTCAGACCCATCCTGGCGCAGGAGCTGCAGTGCAACTGCCCACTGTTCCGACATCGGACTGGTGGGTATCTTCGAGATCGCGGACGGCGAAAGGTCGGACATGACGGAGATTCTCACCGGGGCGCAGCTGAAGGAGCGGGCCGAATCCTGCCTGGACCAACGGCGCCCGGACAAGGAGACCCTACGCAGCTGGATCCGGCGCGGCGCCGAGCGCATCGACCAGCTGGCCGCCGAGGTCCAACGACTCCGCAACGAGCTGGAGTCGGGTGGCAGCGAGGCTGCGCTCATGATGCTCGAGGACGCCCGGGAGGCGGCCGACAGCACCCTGGCCCGGGTCAACCAGATGGAGGCCGAGGCCGCGGCCGCGCTCGAAGAGGCTCGAGCCAAGGCCGGGACCGAGACGGCCGAGCTCACCGAGCAGGCCCGCACGGAGGCCAGCCAGATCGTCGCTGCGGCCCGCGAGCAAGCCAAGGCCAAGCTCCACCGAGCAGCCGAGAAAGCCGACCAGATCGACCAGGGCTGCCGCCGGCTGGTCGACAAGGCCGCAGTGCTCGATGCCACCTACCGGGAGCGCCTCGCAGCGATCCGGGCCGAGATGACGGAGTTGTTGAGCCTCATGGACGGGCTCGAGGCCATGCCGGTCGCCGGGGCCGACGACCCGATCGACCACCACGAGATCAACGAGGCCCTCGCCGACATCGAGATCGACCGAGAGGACATCCAAGACCTGCTCGGCGAGGTGGTCGAGCTCGACAACGGCGACGACTCCACCGATGCCGGCGACAGCTCCACCGATGCCGGCGACAGCTCCACCGATGCCGGCGACAGCTCCACCGATGCCGGCGACAGCTCCACCGATGCCGGCGACGACCCGACCGATGCCGGCGACGACTCCACTGATGCCGGCGACAGCTCCACCGATGACGAGGCCCAGCCCGAGGAGGAGGCGGCCCCCACCGGCTAGCCCGACTCCGAGCGC
The DNA here is from genome assembly GCA_041611015.1 of Acidimicrobiales bacterium. GTDB lineage: Bacteria > Actinomycetota > Acidimicrobiia > Acidimicrobiales > UBA8592 > JBFINV01. The sequence continues at coordinate 12,665 of JBFINV010000023.1, forward strand.
ACCCCGGCCCCTCTGTAGGGTGCCGGCAATGAGCGACGAGGAGGCGGTGGCGGAGGGCCTGGCCGAGGTCCTCCAGCCGGTGTTGGGACCGGTCTCGATCCAGGGCCTGGCCCGGCTGACGGCCGGCGCCAACCGCGAAACCTGGCGCTTCGACGCGGTCTCGGGCGAGCACGTGCACGAGCTGGTCCTCCAGCGCGACCGAGCCGGCCTCGACCGGGCCCTGGGGAGCTGTGCACGCGAGGCGGAGGTGCTACGCCGGGCCCGGGCCCACCACGTTCCAGTCGCCGAAGTGAGCGGGAGCGGGAACCCGCCGGGCCCGCTGGAGCGCAGCTTCTCCATCAATCGCCGCCTTCCCGGAGAGACCATCGCCAGACGGCTCCAGCGCGACGACGAGTGGTCCCGGGCTCGCGAACGGTTCGTGGGCGACTGTGCCACGGCCCTGGCCCGCATCCATCGGCTCGGCGCCGAGGACATGGACGGCATCGACCTCCCCGAGGTTCGAGATGTCCTGATCCCCCTGGAGGCCACCTACCTGGCGCTCGACGATCCCCACCCGGCATTCGACCTGGCCGTGCGCTGGCTCGAGCAGCACCGCCCCGAGCCGCTGCCCAGTTCTCTCGTCCACGGTGACTTCAGGCTCGGCAACCTCATCCTCGATCACGACGGGCTGGTTGCGGCCCTGGACTGGGAGGGCACCCACCTCGGTGATCCCGGCGAGGACCTGGGCTGGCTCTGCGTCCGGGCCTGGCGCTTCGGCGGCGCCCAGCCCGTGGGCGGGATGGGCACCCGTGAGGAGCTGCTCGAGGCCTACCAGCGCGCCGGTGGAGCCGACGTGGCTCCGGAGACCCTCCGCTGGTGGGAGATCTTCGGCACCCTGCGCTGGGGGGTCATCTGCCTCCAGCTCGGCGGGGATTTCCGAGCCGGCCGCACCGGCTCGGTGGAGATGGCCGTGATCGGGCGCCGCGTGGCAGAGAACGAACACGACCTGTTGGAGCTGCTGGCATGATCAGCATGCGCGCTCTCCACCGGCGCTGCACATGATCGGCATGGACGCGAGCGAGTGGCGCCTGCCCGAGCGCCGCAACCAGCCCTACGACGAGCCCGATGCCCTGGCCCTGGTCGGCGCGGTTCGGGCCTATCTTCGCGACGAGCTCCTGGACCGGGTCGAGGGCCCGGACCGCTGGCTGGTCCGGGTGGCAGCCAACGCCTTGGCGATTGCCGAACGCGAGGTGAGGCTCGGCGCCGGCCACAGAGCCGCGCACGGTGAGCGCCTCGCCGAGCTGGGCGTGAGCAGTGACCGGGAGCTGGCAGAGGCGATCCGTAGCGGCGCGTTCGACGACCGGTGGGACGAGGTGCTCGGCTCGGTCCGAGCCAGCGTGGCCGACAGCATGGCGGTCGCGAACCCGGACTACGGGGTGAGCTGACGCCGGGGCCCGAGACCCGCTTTTCGCCCTCGGGGCCACCCCCGCTAGTGTTGGCGGGTATGCCGGAGGGGACTTTCGGGAAGGAGCGGCGGTGACGGACATCATCACCACCAGCAGCGAACTGCGGCAGTTCGCGGGCGAGAACAACGGGCGCCGCAAGATCGACGTGGACGCGTCACTCGACCTCCACCGTCGCGCCGCAGATCAGATCGACGAGCTCAGCGCCAGGATGAGCGAGCTGCAAGCCCGGTTGCGGGCCGCGAGCGATGCGCAGACGGTCGCCGCCAGGTCCGCAACCGGCGACGACGACTCGGCTCAGGCCGCGCTGCTGGTGCTCCAGCGGGCCCAGGCCACCGCCGATCAAGCCATCGCCGAGGCCAACCGGATCCGGTCCGACGCCGAGACCGTCCGTCAGCAGGCCGACGCCGAGGCCCAAGCCCGAGCCGACGCGGCGCTGGCCGAGGCCCGGGTCCGGGCCCAGCAGATGGTCGAGGCCGCGGAGGCCAAGGCGGCTCAGATCGCAGCCGCCAACGCCGAGGCGGCCGAGCAGGCAGCCGCGATCGAGCGCCAGTACCACGAGCGGATCCGGTCGCTGCGGGAGGAGGCCGAGTCCCTGGTCGAGATGGCGCGCCGGATCGAGGAGGGCACCACGCCCGCCGACGAGCCCGGAACAGATATCGACCTCACGGGTGCGCCCGTTCAGACCGTGTCCGAGGAGGAGCCGGCGCCAACGCC
>JBFINV010000024.1:0-14798 GCA_041611015.1 Acidimicrobiales bacterium
TCCTGATAGAGCTTTTCCGCCTCGTCAAAATGTCCCTGTCTGTGATTCATGAACGCGAGTAGATGAAGACTCGAAGCAACGTCTGGATGCCGTGGACCGAGATTCGCCCTGCGAATCTCCAGAGCTTCGCGACAAAGACGTTCAGCATCAACAAAATTGGCCTGCCGTTCGTAGAGGACTGCCAAGCTGTGTAAGCTTCCTGCTAGGTCAAGAGTATTGCCGCCAGGGGCCTGTCTTCGAATCTCTAGACTCTTGCTGAGATGTGGTTCAGCTTGTTCGTAGAGGCCAAGTTTCTGATACACAGTGCCGATCGTTTCCATCAGTCTCGCCTGCGCAGGCGACCGGAGAGGCATCTCCCTCTCGACGCTCCTCGCTCCCCGATCAAGAATCTCTCTGGCGGTAATGGTGTTTCCTCTTGCCTGACCAGGTTCCGAGACCTCGAACAAGTTCACCATGAACTCGACCACTTGGATGGCTTCATCCCTGGCTTGTTCGGCAGCCAGCCGTTCCTGGCTGAGGTCCGCCATGTACTTCAGGCCCCCGGCCAACATCACGACCATCACCAAGGCAACCGCCAGGTTCCTCATTCTGCGTCTGGGTCTCTCTCGAATCCACTTAATTCGTCCCGCAGTGTCGATCGCTGATGGTCTACTCGCAGGAGAAGGAGCCTGCAGATCGTTGAGCAATCCGGTCAGGTCATTGCCCAGGAAGTAGAGGGCGACCGCGGCCCGCTGGTTGCGCGGCAGCGACGCCACCGCTTCCCATATGGCGTCGTCGGCGGGCGGGCTCGGCGGGAGCTGGGGCTCCTGGGCGCCGAGCCGGAGGATCGCCTTGGCCTCGGACAGGCGCCGCCGCCGCTGGGACAGCGCCAGGTTGATGACGACCCGTCGCAACCATGATCCCGGCTTGTCGTAGCGGCCCACGGTGGCCCACCGGCTGTGCAGCCGGGTCATGGCCTCCTGGGCGATGTCCTCGGCGTGGGCCCGGCTGCCCGCCACCGCCGCGGCGAGGGCCACCATCTTGGGGTACTCGCGCACGAACAGGGCGTCGAACGAGGGGCTCGGATCGGCGAGGCGTGGGTCACTGTCGTCGGCGAGCGCCACCGTGGCCTCCAGCGGTTGTCTCGTCGTTCTCACACCACAGCACACGCACGACCCCGCCGCCGCGTTTACCGGCCCGTCGCAGCGAGTCGCGCTGTGATGGTAGGCATGCCTCGCTCGCGGTGGGTGGTGAGCTGAACATGCTGGTCAGAGGGCATTTTCGCCGGGTCGACTACACTCGGCTCGACCATGACCCGGCACTACGATCCCCACAGCGAGCACCACCACCGCAACGTCCAGGGCGGTGCCGCCCGGGCTGCGGTGTTCGGGGTCAGCGACGGGTTGGTCTCCAACGTATCGCTCATCCTGGGCATCGCCGGCGCCGACTCATCCCAGGGCCTGGTCCGGGTGGCCGGACTGGCCGGCCTGGTGGCCGGCGCGGTGTCGATGGCCGCTGGCGAGTGGGTCTCGATGCACGCCCAGCGGGAGCTGCTCGAGCACGAGCTCGAGCTGGAGCGGCGGGAGCTGCACCACAACCCGCAGAAGGAGACCGCCGAGCTGGCCCAGATCTACCGTTCCCGGGGCATCAGCGACCACCTGGCCACAGAGGTGGCCGAGGAGCTGATGAGCGACCCCGAGCACGCCCTCGAGGTCCACGCCCGCGAGGAGCTCGGCATCGACCCCGGCGAGCTCGGGAACCCCACCCACGCGGCGGTGAGCTCGTTCCTGGCGTTCGCGGTGGGTGCCGCGTTGCCACTGCTCCCGTGGTTCTTCACCGGTGGGACCGGCGCGGTCATCGCCTCGATCGTGCTCGGCCTGGTCGGCGCGGTCGCGGTCGGCATCGCCATCGGCGTGGCCGCCCACAACCCCCTCTGGCGCTCGGCGCTGCGGCAGGTGCTCATCGCCGGCGGGGCGGCGGCGATCACCTTCGCCATCGGCAGCGCTGTGGGCGCAGAGGTCGGCTGAGCGTTCAGTCGCCCGCGACGGGCTCGAAGGCGAGGCCCACCGGCTGGGACTTCGGTCCGATCTGGCCCAGGGCCTCGAAGGGATCGGGCCGATCCAGGGAGAGGGTCCACCCCTCGGCCACCTCGACCGTCTCCGGGTCGAACGCCGGCGCGGGCAGGCCCAGCGAGACGATGTAGTTCCGAGCGCCGCCCGTGACGTCGGCCAGGTACTGGAGCGAGTGGTTGTAGGCCAGCACGCTGCGGCGGACGCCGGCGTCGGTGCCGACGTTGCTGGCTGCGCAGAGATACCCGGCGGCGCTCAGCCCGGCGTCGTAGAGGTTGTGCGGGTCGGCGAAGCCGTCGCCGGTGGCGTCGAGCGCGAAGCCGCGCCACGTGCCGGGGATGAACTGGAACGGCCCGACCGCAGCGTCATAGGAGGAGTTGCCGTCGAGGGCCCCACCGTCTGTGTCGGTGATGACCGCAGTGTCGGGCACGGTCCCGTCGAGCAGCGGGCCCAGGATCTTCCGGTCGACGGTCCCGTCGGCCCGGGGTGAGGCCCCGCCGAAGGTGGCATGGCCGGACTCCACGCGGGCGATCCCGGCCAGCAGCTCCCAGCGCAGCCCACAGCCGGGGTCGACGGCGGCGGTGGTCTCTGCTGCGCTCACGTAGGCGTCCAGAACCACCAGGGGGAAGTCGACCGACGGCGGCTGGGCCAGGAGGCGGGCCTGGTGGTGCTCGTCGATGGTGGTCGGCAGCGCCAACTCGATCTCGACCCGCCGTTGGGTGAGGGCGGTGATCTCGCCGGTGAGGGTGTCGATGGTCTCGCCGATGCTGGCCACCTGGCGCACCAGCTCCGCCCGGGTGGTGAGCGCGCCGTCGATCTCGGCCTCGAGGTCCCGGGCCTGGCGTTCGTGATCGGCGATCTCGGTCTCGAGCGCCTGTTGCTGGCCGAGGAGCTCTTCGATGGTCACATCGACCTGGACGACCAGCTCCTCGTGGGCGTTGTAGTTGTCGATGTCGTCCACACCACCGATGCCGGACGTGGTGTCGGACATGTAGAGACCCACAGCAGCGTCGCGCAGGGCGGCCACGACCTCGGCCAGGTCGTCTCGGAGCTGGGCCAGGCGGGCTCGGACCCGGGTCAGCTCGGCCTCCAGGGTCTCGATCCGGGCGTCGACGAGCTCGATGTCGCGCTCGACGGCCCGGCGTCGGGCCACCGCCTGGTGGGTCACGTTCAGCAGGGTGGTGGTGGTCTCCCGGACGGTGACCAGCTCGTCGACCTGGCCGAGCAACGCGGCCCGGGTGCGCTCTGCACCAGCACCGTGAACTGCGATCAGCGACAGTCGGGGGTGGGTCGGGGTGCCGGCGAACCAGGCCTCGAGGAAGCCGACGTTGTCGAGGGCCGCCTGCAGGTCGAGGTCGGTCGGGGCCGCTGGTGCGCTGCCGAGCCCGGCGATGGGGACCTGCTTGGGCGGGGGCGGGCACGGTTGGCTCTGCCGCACCCGGTCCCGGCCGCGCCGCCCTCGCCGCCGCGACGAGTCGCCGTCATCGGAACCGTCTTCGGGCTGGGCCCCGTCGGCGCCGGGCCGGTCGCAGTTCCGGGCGGGCGCGCCGTCGCCGTCGTCGTCTCGCTGGGCGAGGGCCGGGGGCGCTGTCGTCAGCACCGTGAGGAGGACCACGGCGATGACCAGGACCCGCCGTAGCAGCGACGGCATGGCGGTCACAACGGCCTCATCGGCAGCCGCACGAGGTCCTTGACGGCCCCAGGTCGGGCCCGGGCAGGGAGTGGGTCGTACGGCATGGGATCGCGGAGGCAGCAAGGATTACGGTTGTGTTACGACTTGAACGCAAACGTCAAGAATCTACACCGGCCGGATCCGGCGCGCGCCCAACTCCCGGAAGTGCGCGGGACCCTAGTTCAGCGAGGGATCGATCGGGTAGTTGGCCAGCCATGCCATCGGCCCCCGCTGGCGAGCCAGCACGAAGGACCACAGCTCGCCCGGATCCGACATGAACGGGTCGTGGGGATCGGCGTCGACCACGAACCAGGCGTCGACCGCCAGCTCGGACTCGAGCTGGTTGGGGCCCCAGCCGCTGTAGCCGGCGAACACCCGGATCTCGCCCAGCTCGATCGGGAAGTCGTCGGGCTGCCGGTTCAGGTCGACGGTCCCGACGTTGCCGACGACGCGGTGGAAGGTCTCTTCGTGACCCGAGAGCGCGCTCCCGAGACAGATCACCGACTCCGGCGACACCGGGCCACCGAAGAAGAACACGTCGGGCCGGGCCGCGAGCGGCGCCCACTCCGGCAACACGTCCGCCACCGGGGTGTCGCTGGGGTTGGTGAGGACCAGACCCAGCGCCGAGTCGTCGGTGTGTTCGATCATGAGGATCACCGAGCGCTCGAAGTTGGGGTCGCCGATGAGCGGGCTCGCCACCAGGAGCCGACCCGCGGTGGACTGCGACGTGTCCGCCACCGTCTCAGCGCATCAGGCGCGGCTGCGCCGGCTCACGTCAGTGCCTCGACCACGTAGTCCAGACAGCCGGTGAGGGCCACCACGTCGTCGGGATCGACCCCCGGGAACATCGAGACCCGCAGCTGGTTGCGGCCGAGCTTGCGGTACCCGCCGATGTCGCGGATGCCGTTCGCCGCGCACGCGGCCATGACGTCGTCTGCGGGGTAGCGGTCGTCGAGGTCGATGGTCGCCACCACCGAGCTCCGCAGGGCCGGGTCGGTGACGAAGGGGGTGGCGTACTCGCGGGCGTCGGCCCAGCTGTAGATGGCGGCGGCGGAGCGATCCGAGCGCCCGGCCGCCCACTCCAGGCCGCCGTTGTCGTTGAACCAGTCGGTCTGGTGCACCGCCAGGAACACCGTGGCCAGCGCCGGAGTGTTGTACGTCTGATTCTTGCGGCTGTTCTCCAGGGCGATCCCGAGATCGATGCTCGCGGGGCGCCACCGGTCCGACGCCGCCCGGCGCTCGATGCGCTCGATGGCCGCCGGCGAGCAGGCCGCGATCCACAGCCCGCCGTCGGATCCGAAGCACTTCTGGGGTGCGAAGTAGTAGCAGTCCACCTCGGCGGGATCCCAGCGCAGGCCCCCGGCCGCCGACGTGGCGTCCACGGCCACCAGGCCCTCGTCGGCCGAGATCCCGTCGGGGCGTCGGAGCTCGGTGGCCACGCCCGTCGAGGTCTCGTTGTGGGTGAGGGCGTAGACGTCCACGTCGGAGGGCTTCGGGGTCGGGGCGGTGCCGGGCTCGGACTCGATCACCTCGGCGCCCGCCAGGTGCGGTGCCGCGGCGACCGCCTTGGCGAACTTGGCGGAGAACTCACCGAAGACCAGGTGCTGGCTCCGCTCGTCGATGAGCCCGAAGGTGGCCACGTCCCAGAACACCGTGGTCCCGCCGTTGCCGAGCACGATCTCCCAGCCCTCCGGCAGCGAGAACAGCTCGATCAGCCCCTGACGCAGCCGGCCCACCATGTCCCGCACCCGGGGCTGACGGTGGCTGGTGCCCATGTACGTGGGGGCCTCGGCAGCCAAGGCGTCGATGGCTTCCTGGCGTACGACCGAAGGCCCCACGCCGAAGCGGCCGTCGGACGGCAACAGCTCGGCGGGGATGCGGATGTCCTCGGGTGATGCCATGGGCTGCAACGGTATCGCCCGGCCGATGCCGCTGCGTGGCCTCGCCGGCGAGAAACGATGCGGTGGAAGGTGCCCGTTGTGCCAGCATCATGGGCGCTGCACCACCACCGTCCGACGTCGGGGAGGCAACCGCCGTGTCCAGTGAAGCTCGGGTGTCGCGCCGGGTCGGCGCCATCGCTCCATCGGCGACCCTGGCGGTCACCAACCGGGCCAAGGCTATGCGGGCCGCGGGGGAGCCGGTCATCGGCTTCGGCGCCGGCGAGCCGGACTTCCCCACCCCCGACCACATCGTGGAGGCCGCGGTCGCTGCCTGCTCGGAGCCGGCGAACCATCGCTACACCCCGGCCGCCGGCCTGCCCGAGCTGCGCGAGGCCGTGGCCCACAAGACCAAGCGGGACTCGGGCTACGACGTCGCTGCGGATCAGGTCGTCATCACCAACGGAGGCAAGCACGCGGTCTACAACGCCCTTCAAGTGCTCCTCGACCCCGGTGACGAGGTGCTCCTGCCTGCCCCGTACTGGACCACCTACCCCGAGCCCATCGGCATGGCCGGCGCCGTGACCACCGTTCTGCCCACCGACGAGGGCACGGACTACCGGGTCACGCTGGACCAGCTCGAGGCGGCCCGCACCGCCCGCACGAAGGTCTTGATCTTCGTCTCCCCGTCCAACCCGACCGGGGCGGTCTACCCCCGCGACGAGATCGCGGCCATCGGCCGGTGGGCCGCCGAGCACGGGATCTGGGTCGTCACCGACGAGATCTACGAGCACCTGGTCTACGGAGACGCCGAGCACCATTCCATGCCGGCGCTCGTGCCCGAGATCACCGACCGCTGCGTGGTCCTCAACGGGGTGGCCAAGACCTACGCGATGACCGGTTGGCGGGTCGGCTGGCTGGTGGCGCCGCCCGACATCGCCAAGGCGGCCGCCACCCTCCAGAGCCATCAGACGTCCAACGTGGCCAACGTGAGCCAGCGGGCCGCGCTCGCGGCGGTGGCTGGCCCCCTCGAAGCGGTCCACCGCATGCGCCAGGCCTTCGATCGGCGCCGCCGGGTGATGCACGCCCGCCTCGAGCAGATGCCCGGGGTCAGCTGCCCCGAGCCCGAGGGAGCGTTCTACGCGTTCCCAAGCTTCCGCGAGGTCCTCGGGACCTCCATCGGCGGCCGCACCCCGACCACCAGCCTCGAGTTGGCCGACGTGTTCCTGGAGGAGGCCAAGGTGGCGATCGTGCCCGGTGAGGCCTTCGGAGCCCCCGGCTATGCCCGGTTCTCCTTCGCCCTGGGCGACGACGATCTGGCCGAGGGGTTGGACCGCATCGGCGAGCTGCTCGGAACATGAGCGCCGTCCTGCCCTACGGGAGCTGGCCGTCGCCGATAACCGCCGAGAGCCTGGTGGAAGGGGTCTCCGCCATCTCGGAGCTGGTCACCGACGGAGCCGACATCTGGTGGTCGGAGTCGCGGCCCGACGAGGGTGGCCGGGTGGCCGTCATGCGCTGGCGCGACGGCGAGATCACCGAGGTCAGCCCTCCGGGCGCCAACGTCCGGACCCGGGTCCACGAGTACGGCGGCGGGGCCTGGTGGGTTCATCGAGGTGACCTCTACTACGTCGAGTTCGGAGACCAGCGGCTGCGCCGGCTCACCCCGGGCGGAGAGCCGGTCCTGCTCACGCCGAAGCCGCCGGTGGCTGGCGGGTGGCGGTACGCGGACGGTCGGGTGACGCCCGACGGGCGTTGGTACGTCTGCGTGCGGGAGGTGCACCACGACGTGCCCGGCGGCGCCCACCTCGAGCCCGACAACCAGATCGTGCTGGTCGCCACCGACGGCTCCCAAGAGCTCCGCGAGCTGGTGGTGGGGGCCGACTTCTACGCCTCGCCCCGACCCTCGCCCGACGGGAGCCTGCTCGCCTGGGTGCAGTGGTCCCACCCCAACATGCCCTGGGACGGCACCGAGCTGTGGGTGGGCGAGCTGGTGACGGGCACGGTCGTTCGGGCCCGCCAGGTGGCCGGTGGGCCCGATGAGGCCGTGGCCCAGCCCGAGTGGTCGCCGGCGAGCGAGCTCTTCTTCCTCAGCGACCGGACCGGACGCTCCAACCTGTACCGGATGACGGCCGAGGGGCCCGAAGTGGAGGTCGGCGGCGACTTCGACATCGCCGGGCCCATGTGGGTCCTGGGCCTGTCCCGCTACGCGGTTGACGCCGACGGTGCCATCGCTGCCGCCCTCAGTCGACCCAAGGGCGACATGTTGCTCCTGGACGGCCGCGACCAGGTCGAGAGCGGCTGGTCCTCCATCCAGGGCTTGCGGGCCCTGCCCGGCGGGGTCGCGTACATCGGGGCCACGCATCGGATGGAGCCTGCGGTCGTCGCCCACCGGGACCAGCCCGGCTACATCAGGGTCGCCGCGGTCCACGGCCTCGACGACGCCTTCTTGCCCGAGCCCGAGCCGATCACGTTCCCCTCCAGCGGGGGAGCCGAGGCCCACGGGCTGTTCTACCGCCCGGCGCACCCGGAGGTGACCGGACCCGACGTCGAGCGCCCGCCGCTGCTGGTGCTGGCCCATGGCGGGCCGACCAGCGCCGCCCGCCGCCAGCTCCAGCTGTCGCTGCGCTACTGGACCAGCCGGGGCTGGGCCGTCGTCGACGTGGACTACCGGGGCAGCACCGGCTACGGGCGGGACTACCTGCGCGCGCTGGACGGTCAGTGGGGGGTCCTCGACGTCGACGACTGCGTGGCCGCAGCCACCTACCTGGTGGAGCGAGGTGACGTCGACGGCGACCGGCTCGCGATCCGCGGCGGGAGCGCGGGCGGCTTCACCGTCCTGGGCGCGCTCACCTTCCGCGACGTCTTCGCAGCCGGCGCCACCCGCTACGGCATCGGCGACCTCGAGGCCCTCGCTCGGGACACCCACAAGTTCGAGTCCCGCTACCTCGACCGGATGATCGGGCCCTACCCCGAGACCCGCGACCGGTACCTGGCTCGGTCGCCCATCCACCACACCGACCAGCTGCAGGCCCCGATGCTCGTGCTGCAGGGCAGCGAGGACCAGGTGGTGCCGCCGAACCAGGCCGAGATGATCGTCGATGCCCTGGCCAAGCGGGGAATCCGTCACGCCTACCTGCTCTTCGAGGGCGAGGGACACGGCTTCCGCGACGGTCGCAACATCGTTCGGGCCCTCGAAGCCGAGTACTCGTTCTTCGCCCAGATCTTCGGCTTCGAGCCCGCCGACGACATCCCCTCGATCCCCATCAAGGAGAGCTGAGCGGCCCCCGCCGAGTTGTGGAGGCGGATCTTCACAAACCCTCCAGGCGGTCTCCAAGACCCGTGGCCTGGGAGTTCGTACGTTCAGCGCATGGAACGGCGAGACCTCAGCGGCGAGCTGCTCACAGCCCTGCCCCACGCACCCCAGCGCCCGCTGCGCCTTCTCGGCGTGTGGGCCCATCCTGACGACGAGGCCTACCTGAGCGCAGGCCTCATGGGTCGCGTCACCGACGCCGGCGGCCAGGTCACGCTGCTCACCGCCACCCTCGGCGAGCTCGGGTTCCCGCCGGACGACCCTCGAGATCCGACGGAGCGCGCCGAGCTGCGCGAGGCGGAGCTGCGGGCGGCTCTCCAGCTCCTGGGTGTCGACGACGTCCGGCTGATGGGCTCGCCCGACGGCGGTCTGAACATGCTGACGCACGGCTCGCTGACGCGGAGGGTCGCCTCGGCGATCTGCGACGTCGAGCCCGACCTGATCGTCACCTTCGGCCCCGACGGGGTCACCGGGCACCCCGATCATGTGGCCGTCTCCCGGGCGGTCACCGCGGCCTGGAAGGCCACCGGGATCGGCCGGCTGCTCTATGCGGCGAGCACGGTCGACTGGCTCGACGAGTTCCGCTCCCTGCACGACGAGCTGGGCGTGTGGATGGGCGAGGCCCCCACCGGCACCGCCCGTGAGGACCTGGTCCTGGACCTGGTCCTCGACGACGACGAGCTGGACCGAAAACGAGCCGTCCTGGCGGCCCACGCGAGCCAGACCGAGAGCCTCGCAGCGCTCATGGGCGAGCCCACCTACCGGCGCTGGATGGCGCCGGAGGGCTTCCGGGCTCCGACCGCAGCCGATCTGGCTGCGGTGCCTGCAGCAGCACGGGCCGAGGACGAATACCTGTGGTCGGCCGCCTGGGTGGCCTTGACCCACGACGCGGCGCTCGCCGCCTGAGGAGGAATCATGGCCCACCCGACGCTCACCATCGCCGCCCGCCCCCACCGCGACCACGACGTGATCGTGGTGGGGGCCCGGGTGGCCGGCGCCGCCACGGCGTTGCTCCTGGCCCGCCAGGGCCTCGACGTGCTCCTGGTCGACCGGGCGGCCCGTGGATCGGACACGACCAGCACCCACGCCATGCTGGGTCCGGCGATCGAGCTGCTCGACCGCTGGGGGCTGCTGGGTGAGGTGGCAGCCACCGGGGCGCCGCCGATCGAGGAGACCATCTTCACCTACGAGAGCGAGTCGTTGTACTTCGACCTCCGCGGCCGGGCGCTGTTCGCGCCGAGACGCTCGGTGTTCGACGCACTGCTGGCCGACGCCGCACTGCGGGCCGGAGCCGAGGTCCGCTTCCAGACCCGGGTGCGGGAGCTCCACCGAGCAGCCGACGGCGGGGTCGACGGCGTGGTCCTGGACACCGAGGCCGGACCGGCGGTGGTGCGAGCCCCGCTGGTGGTCGGGGCCGATGGCATCCGGTCCTTCGTGGCCCGCCAGGTCGGTGCCGAGGTCACCCACCAGGGTGCCGAGGCCAGCGGGTCCGTCATGGGGTACTACCGCGACCTCGGAGCATCCCCTGGCTACCACTGGTACCACAGCCGGTACGGCGCAGCCGGGTCGATCCCCACCGATGGCGGGCTCACCGTGGTCTTCGCTGCAGCGTCGGCGGAGCGGTTCCGGCGGGACATGCGCGCCGACCCCGGATCGGGCTTCGACCGGATGCTGCGGGAGGTGGCCCCCGACCTCGCCGAGCTGGTGCAGGGCGCAGAGCTGGTCGGCCGGACGCGTTCGTGGCCGGGCGAGCGGTCCTTCGCTCGCCGGGCCGCCGGCCCGGGGTGGGTCCTGGTCGGTGACGCCGGCAGCTACACCGACCCCATGACGGCCCACGGGATGACCGCCGCGTTGCGGGACGCACAGGCCTGCGCCGACACGGTGGTCTCCACCCTCGGCGGCGTCGAGGCCGCGCCCAGTGCCTGGGCCCGTTACGAGGCCGAGCGGGACGCGATCGCGATCCCCATGATCGAGGCCATCGACGAGGTGGTGGCCTTCCGGCACCCGATCGAGCGGGTGCAGCAGGCCCACATCGCTCTCTCCAAGCTGGTGAACGCCGAGGCCCAGCACCTGCGGACCCGGGAAACGGTGCCCTCTGCGGCCTGAGGAGCGTCAGCCGGCCTCGAGGGCTGCTGCCGCAGCCAGCCCCGACTCGAAGGCACCTTCGACCTTCGGGCCACCGAAGGCGTCGCCGGCGAAGGCGATGGGGCCCCCGAGCACCTCGTCGACCACCACCTGGTCCGGGACCGGCTCCACCGGTCCCGCGTAGCGCCAGCGCTTGAGCTGGGCCTCGACGACCTCGGCCCCGCCGAGCCAGGGCCGGGCCCGCGCCAGCAGCTCATCCCGCACCTCGGAGTCGTCGTCGTCGTAACGCCGGCGGCTGTAGTCGTGGTTGGCGTGGAACGTGACCGCATCCGAGGCCGAGATCCCCTTGGCCCGGTTGTCGCCGATGAAGGTGAAGGGCTCGGACTCGTCCTGCTGCACCCCACCCGGCGCCGGTACAGCGGGGGGTCCGGCCAACGTCACCAGCAGCGCCAGCGTGGGGAAGTACTCGACGGCCCGGAGCCGGGTCGCAACGCCGGCGTCGAGGGTGGTGGCACCGGCCTCGAGCAGGGCCAGGGTCTGGGGGACGGGAGGGGTGGCGACGACGGAGCGGGCCCGCCAGCAGGCGTCTTGGCTCACGGCCAGCCAGCCGTCGCGCTCGACGCGAAGAGCCGACAGCTCGACCGACGTGTGCACCTCGAGCCCCGAGGAAAGCCACTTGGCGAACCCGTTCATCCCGGCGGTGCCCACGTAGCGGGGGTGTCCGTCGGGGCTGGGCCCGAAGCCCCGGCACCACTCGTGCACCACGCCCTCGGCGCGGGCTCGGGCCACGGCCTCGGCGAACGCCGGGCCCCGTACCGTGAAGAACTGGGCGCCGTGATCGAGGCGGGCCCCGCCGATGCGCCGGGTGGCCAGCCGCCCACCCACTGAGCGCCCCTTGTCCAGGACCACCACCGACCGTCCCCCCTCGGTCAGGGTCCGGGCGGCGACCAGACCCGCCACGCCGGCGCCGACGACCACGACGTCGGTCTCGCTGATGAGGGCTGGGCCGCTGATCATGGTTGCTCGCCGGGCACGGTATCGGGCCCGGCTCCCGGCGCACAGCGGCCCCACTGGCCGGTCGGCCATGCCCAGCCCATAGATTGTGGCGATGAGCCGGATCCTGGTGACGGAGTCCATCGCCCAGAGCGGGCTCGATCGGTTGCGCGCGGCGGGTCACGAGGTCGACGTGCAGCTCGGTCTCGGCCCCGAGCAGCTGCTCGAGGCCGTCCGGGGCGCGCACGCGCTGATCATCCGCTCCGCCACCACCGTCTCCGCGGACGTGATCGCCGCCGGGGTGGGGCTGGTGGTGATCGGCCGGGCCGGGATCGGCCTCGACAACGTCGACGTGGACGCGGCCTCCCGCCACGGGGTGATGGTGGTGAACGCCCCGCAGTCCAACACGGTCTCGGCCGCCGAGCACACCATGGGCCTCCTGCTGGCCCAGGCCCGCAACATCCCCCAGGCTCACGCCGCCCTCCTGTCAGGGCGCTGGGAGCGGTCACGCTGGACCGGCGTGGAGCTGGCCGAGAAGACGTTGGGCATCATCGGTCTGGGCCGGATCGGCAAGCTGGTGGCCCAGCGGGCCCACGCCTTCGGCATGCACCTGCTCGGCCACGACCCGTTCGTCTCCCCGGACCGGGCTCGCCAGGTGTCCGTCGAGCTGGTCGATCTCCCCCAGCTGATGGCCGAGTCCGACTTCGTCACCGTCCACGTGGCGAAGACCCCCGACACCGTGGGGCTGGTCGACGCCGATCTGCTGGCGAAGGCCAAGCCCACCATGCGCCTGATCAACGTGGCGAGGGGCGGCATCGTCGACGAGCCCGCGCTGGCCGATGCCATCCGTGAGGGGCGGATCGCGGGCGCGGCCCTCGACGTGTTCGCAGAGGAACCGTGCACCAGCTCCCCGCTGTTGGACCTGCCCGAGGTGGTGGCCACCCCCCATCTCGGGGCCAGCACCCGCGAGGCCCAGGACAAGGCGGGCCAGACCATCGCCGACCAGGTGGCCCTGGCCCTGGCCGGCGAGTTCGTGCCGTTCGCGGTGAACGTGTCCGCCTCCGAGGCAACCGAGTCGGTCCGGCCGTTCCTGCCCCTGGCCGAGCAGCTCGGCGCCCTCTTTGCCGGGCTGTGTCCGGAGCTGCCGACCCAGATCGACATCGAGTTCGCCGGCGAGATCGGTGGCTACGACAACAAGATCACCGAGCTGTCGGTCGTGAAGGGGCTCCTGAAGGCCATCAGCGACTCGCCGGTGACCTACGTGAACGCCCTGGACATCGCCAAGGACCGGGGCATCAAGGTCCGCAGCATCACCACCACGACAACCACCGACTACGTGAACGTCATCGCCATCAGGGGCGGCGACCACGCCATCGCCGGCACCCTGGCCGGGCTGAAGAGCGAGCCCCGCATCGTGATGGTCGACGAGAACCACGTGGACCTGCCCCCGACCGAGCACATGCTCGTGGTCCGCAACGACGACCGGCCCGGGGTGATCGGTCGGGTGGGCACCATCCTGGGTGAGGCCGACGTCAACATCGACGACATGAACGTGGGCCGGGGCGACTACGAGATGGGGGCGCTGATGGTCATCAGCACCAGCGTGCCGGTGCCCCCGCCGGTCATCGATCGGCTCCGGGCGGCCGATGGCGTCGACGACGTGTACGCCATCGACCTGCATCGCTTCGCCGAGGAGAGCTGACGCTCGGGCCGCCGGTCCCGGCGGCCACGTACCTGCGTAACACCAGGCCAGGGAGCTGCGGCGCGCGGCTCCAGCGCTCCGCGCTCAAGTCCTGGCGCATCGGCACCGATGGAACCTCTGGTGACCGAGAAGTCACCGCGGACCTGGCCGGCCCGACCGACCAGCTCCGACCTCGGGCTGGGCGAAGCTCGAACCCCAGTTGGCGCGGGCATCGCTATCAGAGGGAAGAGAACGTGAAGAAGCACCTGGCTCCGTGCCTCCTGGGTCTCGGTCTCGTCGGCGCCCTGATGCTCGTGTCCCCCGCCAACGCGCAGCGGTCGCGCTGCGCCGGCGCCTCGTCGACGGCCTGGACCACGCTCGTCGGCGTCGGCGGAGCGGAGGTCCTGGTCGGGACTGCGGGCAACGACGTGTACGCGCCCCGGAACAACGGGGAGCGGGGCCCGCTGATCATCCTCGGCCTCGAAGGCAACGACGTGATCTGTGGCTCGCGGGGTGACGACGTCATCTCGGGCGGGCCCGGCAACGACGTGATCGACGGGCGGGCCGGGAACGACTCCATCGACGGCGGCGAGGGCCAGGACATCCTCGAGGGCGGGCGGGACGACGACATCATCGACGGCGGGGACGGCCACGACATCCTCACCGGGGGCCGAGGTGCCGACCAGCTCTTCGGCGGCCCCGGCAACGACGTCATCTACGGCGACGACCAGCACACCGTCGATCACGGCCCGACCGACCCGGGCACCGAGCCGCCCGCCCCGACGCCGACGCCGACGCCAGAGCCGACGGTGATGCCCAGCCCGGAACCCACGGCGAGCCCCCAGCCGACGGCCGAGCCGACGGCGACCCCCACCCCGAGCCCGCAGCCGACGGCCACGCCGACGCCCGAGCCGACGGCAACGCCCACCGTCGCGCCGACGCCGTTGCCCAGCCTCACCCCGCTGCCGACGGTCGTGCCCACCGAGCCGCCCCAGCCGACGGTGTCGCCAACGCGCACGCCTCCTCCCACCCACACCCCGCGAGACGGCACCGAGGAGGATTGAGCGCACTCGGACGCTCCGGCCCGCAACGGGCATGAACGCTCGCGCGTGGTTGGACTACCGTCCCGCCA
>JBFINV010000025.1:0-14238 GCA_041611015.1 Acidimicrobiales bacterium
CGGGGACGACGGGGCCGCCGAAGGGGGCCATGCTCACGAACAAGAACGCCGCGTTCTGCATCGACGTGATCGTGAACTCCGAGGACCGGGTCCCCGGCGGTCCACCCACCCCCGACGACCTGATCGTCACCTACCTGCCGCTGTGCCACGTGGCCGAGCGGATCTTCTCCACCTGGACCATGGTCGGCGCCGGCCCGGTCCTGAACTTCGCCGAGTCCATCGAGCTGGTCAACGAGAACCTCCGCGAGGTGCAGCCCACCATCTTCTTCGCCGTCCCCCGGATCTGGGAGAAGCTCCACGCCATCGCCCTCATCAAGGCCGGTGACGCCACGTGGTTCAAGCGCAAGATGCTGCGGCTCGGGCTGGGGATGGCCGAGCGGATCGGCCGGGCCAAGGTGGCCAACGGGGGCGACCACACCATGACCAGCCGGGTCCTGTACGCCCTCGGCTACCCGCTCGTCTTCCGTCCCCTCCGCGAGCGCCTGGGCCTGCGCCGGGTGCGCTATGCCTCCTCGGGCGCGGCCCCGATCGCCCCCGAGGTGCTCGAGTTCTTCATCGGGCTGGGAATCCCGGTCTACGAGCTCTACGGCATGACCGAGAACGCGGCGGTGGCCACCGCCAACTTCGTGCACCGGCTGAAGCTCGGCACCGTCGGCGAGCCCTACCCGGGCATCGGCTTCCGGATCGACGAGGCGACCGGTGAGATCCAGACCAAGCACGACGGGGTGTTCGTCGGCTACTGGAACAAGCCCGAGCAGACCGCCGAGACGTTCACGGACGACGGCTGGCTCAAGACCGGCGACGTCGGCGAGTGGGTCGACGGCACCCACGTGCGCATCGTCGACCGGATCAAGCACATCATCATCACCTCCGGCGGCAAGAACATCTCGCCCTCCGAGATCGAGAACAGCCTGAAGACCTCGCCCTACGTCAACGAGGCCATGGTCATCGGCGAGGGCCGCAAGTACCTGAGCGCGCTCATAGGCATCGAGCTCGAGACCGTCGGCAACTGGGCCCTGCGCCGGGGCCTGGCGTACACCACCTATCGCGACCTCTCCGAGAAGCCCGAGGTCGTCGAGCTGATCCAGAAGGTCGTCGACGAGACCAACGAGAAGTACGCCCGGGTCGAGAACATCCGCCAGTTCCGCTTGTTGCCCAAGCAGCTCGACCACGAGGACGGCGAGCTGACAGCCACCCAGAAGCTCAAGCGGGCTGCGATGGAGGAGGCGTTCGCCGACCTGGTGGAGGAGATGTACCGATGACATCCATCACCGCACGGCTCACCGCGAAGCCGCTGCGTCCCTCCACGCCCGCGCTCTTCCTCACGGGACTGCTCATCCCCACCGCGATCTTCCTCGTCCTGCAGCTCTTCAACAACAGTTCCTTGTTCTTCCAGACGTTCATGAAGTCGCTCGGGCTGGGGTCGGTCTATGCGCTCATCGCCCTGGGGTTCGTGCTGATCTTCAAAGCCACACAAACCGTCAACTTCGCGCAGGGCTCGCTCGCGGTCGCCGGCGCCCTCTTCCTGTCCTTCGCCATCGCCGACGAGCACATCCCGTTCACGACCGTGACCAACCCTCTCACCAAGGTCGGTGGACCGTCTTGGCTCCCCTGGGCGCTCAGCGTCGTGCTGGCCCTCTTCTTCGCAGCCCTGCTGGGACTCCTGATCGAGAGGCTTGCCATCAGGCCCATGATCGGCGAGTCGCTCTTCTCCGTGGCCATCATCACCCTCGGCCTCGAGATCGTCCTTCGCACCTTCAACAACGACACCTCCGAGACCGAGTTCCGCTCCCTCGAGATCCCCTGGGGAACAGGTGGCTTCCGAGCGGGTGGCGCCTTCG
Source organism: Acidimicrobiales bacterium (assembly GCA_041611015.1). GTDB lineage: Bacteria > Actinomycetota > Acidimicrobiia > Acidimicrobiales > UBA8592 > JBFINV01. Next base: position 1,842 of record JBFINV010000025.1, read on the forward strand.
TCAACTGGTCCTTCATCGCCGCGATCATCACGGCAACGGTCGCCTTCGTCGCCGTGTTCGTGTTCTACCGGAGCCGTATGGGTGTCGCGATGCGCGCCGTGGCCCACGATCAAGAGGCGGCGATGGCCCAGGGCATCAACGTGGGGCGGGTCTTCGCGATCGCCTGGGCTGCCGGCGCCGTGCTCGGGGCACTGGGCGGGATCTTCGCGACCCAACCCCCCGTGGAACAGACCGGGGCCGTCGACCCCGAGACGGCGAACATCGCCTTCCGAGCGCTCCCCGCCGTCATCCTGGGCGGACTCGACTCGGCCGTCGGAGCCCTCGCCGGCGGGCTCATCGTCGGGTTCGCCGAGATCTTCGCAGGTGAGTACGCGTCCGGCATCCAGTCCGACATCGGCCCCGGCTACTCGCTGATCGTGCCGTACGTGGTGATGCTGATCGGCCTGATCGTGAAGCCCTACGGCCTGTTCGGAACACCAGAGATCAGGCGGGTCTGATGTTCGGGCGCCCGAACCTCTACACGTCCTACGAGCAGGAGTCCCACATCCTGCCGACATGGACACAGAAGACGCTGATGGCGATCTTCGTGGCGGTTCTCTTCCTCATGCCGTTCGATCTGCCGGTCATCAGCCACATACCGTTCGTCCGGTTCCTCGGCGACGAAGAATGGCTGAGGATCGTCAGCCTCGTGCTGGTCCTCGCCATCGCATCTCTCGGCCTGAACATCCTCACCGGCGTCGGCGGCCAGGTTTCGCTCGGCCACGCGTTCTTCATGGGCGTCGGCGCGTGTAGCGCCGCTCTGATGGGTGGCGAATCGACCAGCCAGGTCTGGGGCTGGGGACTGCCCGTCTGGCTCTGGTTGCCAGGCGCCGGTGTCGTGGCCGCCGCCGTCGGAGTCGCGGTGGCACCCGTCGCCGTCCGGCTACGCGGGCTCTACCTGGCCATCGTCACCCTCGGTCTGGTGTTCGTCGGGATCCATCTGGGGAACACATCGTGGGGCCGCAGGATCGCAGGGCCTCCGTCGCTCGGACGCGAGTTCCAGGGCTTCGACCTGAGGCTCTGGAAGGAGGACGACCCGATCATCGACTTCAGCAACGACGGGCGCTGGTTGTGGTTCGACGTGACCGAGAACCAGAAGAAGTACCTCCTGTTCCTCGTGCTCACGATCGTCTTCGTGATCATCACCAAGAACATCGTCCGCACCCGCACCGGTCGTGCCCTCCAGGCCATTCGCGACCGCGACATCGCAGCCGAGGTCATGGGCGTCCAGGAGTACGGATACAAGCTGATCGCGTTCGGGGTGTCGTCCTTCTTTGCCGGGGTTGCCGGCGCGATGTTCGCCGGGCTGAGCGGTCAGTTGCTCTCGGACCAGTTCAACCTCTTCTTCTCGGTCGAGTTCATCGCCATCCTGCTGATCGGTGGCGCTGGCACCGTCGCGGGGACCTTGATCGGCACGTTCTTCGTGGTGATGACCCCCCGGTTCGTCGAGGAGTTCACCAGTTGGCTGGACGACGCCGAAGGCGGCCTGTCGGGAAGGATCTCCGACGCAGTCCTGACCGATGGGAACGACTTCGGCTTCATCGCGAGCGGGATCGAGTCCCAGGGGTGGCCGCTGAGTGTCGCGGACTGGAACGTCGTACTGTTCGGTGTGCTGATCATCGTGTTCTTGATCTTCGAGCCCTTGGGCCTCTATGGGGTGTGGGTGAAGATCCGGAACTACTGGAAGTCCTGGCCTTTCAGCTACTAGGAGGAGTCGGCTGGGCCGGGAGGGTCCAGACGCAACATCGAGCCCGAGAGGACTCAGCCCTGACGCGGCGACCTTGCACGAGGTCGCCGCGTAGCTCAACTCACATGGAGGGAATGATCGTGCGACGACTGCGATGGTTCATGGCAGTGCTGCTGGTATTCGCGTTGATTGCAGCAGCCTGCGGGGACGATGACGACGATGGCGCCGCCGACGGTGACGACACGGTCCCGGCGGATGACACCGCCGCCGACGATGCCGGCGATGACGGCGCAGCCGAGGTGCTGACCGACGTCGGGGTCGACGACGAGGTGATCAAGGTCGGCCTCCTCGCCGACCTCACGGGAATCTTCTCCGGCCTCGTCGTGCCCCTGACCGACGGGACCGAGGCGTATTTCGAGCGGTTGAACGACCAGGGGGGCGTGGCTGGTCGCCAGATCGAGGTGATCACGGTCGACACCGGTTACGACGTCCCTACTCACCAGCAGTTCTACGACCAGTTCTCGAGCACCGGTGAGGACGGGGTGGCGATGATCGGCTTCTCGACCGGCTCGCCCCACACTGCATCCATCCGCGACGACCTGGCGGCGGACGGACTGGCCGCGATCCCGCTCTCGTGGAACTCGAGCTGGTCGGCCGAGAGCGGCGCGAACATCTTCGAGTGGGGAGCCAACTACTGCGTCGAGGCCATGAACGGCGTGGACTACCTGGCGAACACCCACGGCGCCGAGTCGATCGCCATCGTCAGCTTCCCCGGCGACTATGGGGAAGACGGGGCCATCGGGGCGAAGATGGCGGCCGAGGCCCTCGGGCTCGAGGTCGTCTACGACGGCCAGGCCGCAGTGGTTCCGGGCGCAGATCAGACGCCGGTCATCAGCGAGATCGTGGCCTCCGGGGCGGACATCGTGTGGACCACGGTCAACTCCGGAACGCTGGCGGAGCTGATGGGTGGTGCCGCCGATGCCGGGTTCGACGGCCAGTGGGGCGGAAACGGTCCGTCGTTCGCACCGCAGTTGCTCGCCACCGAGGTCGGGCCCCTGCTCGACACCAGCTACACGCACTTCCAGCCCTACGCCGGGATCGGTCAGGGTGGAGCGCCGGGGCTCGAAGACGTTCTCGCACTCATGCGCGAATACCGGCCCGACAACCAGTTCCTGAGCGTGTACGTGATCAGCTGGATCCAGGGCGAGATCGTCAGGCAGGGTCTGGAGGCGGCTGCCGCCAACGGCGACATGACCCGCGAGGGCATCGTGAACGCACTGCAGAGCACCGTGCTCGACATGCAGGGCGTCCTGCCACCGCTGGACTACAGCGGCGATCCGAACGACCAGATCGTCCGGAGCTCGTTCATATACGACGTCGTGCTCGACAACTACGACGCCGACGCAACCGTGCTGGACGACTCCGGCGACGGCACCGAGCTCATCGACGACGCCTACACCGCAGCCGTGGTCGAGGAGTTCGAGTACGAGCCCTGCTTCGCGATCTGATCGAATGCTGACGAGCTCTCTCCGGGGGTGTCGCCTAGTGGCAGCCCCCGGAGAGGGGACGAGGAGCGGCTTGTGCTCGAGCTGAACAACGTCGAGATCGTCTACAACGACGTGATCCTGGTGCTGCGCGGGCTCTCCATCGAGGTGCCCGACGGCCAGATCGTGGCCCTGCTCGGCGCCAACGGTGCGGGCAAGACCACAACGGCTCGGGCCATCAGCGGCCTGCTCGACGTGCACGAAGGCGCCATCACGAAGGGCAGCATCACCTACAACGGCGTGGATCTCTCGCACCGGAGCCCGTCGCAGATCGTCGAGGCCGGCGTCACCCAGGTGATGGAGGGCCGGCGGGTCTTCGCCGAGCTCACCGTGGACGAGAACCTCCAGTGCGGCGCGTTCACGGTCAGGGACAAGGCGGCCAACGCTGCAGCGTACGAGCGGGTGATGGCGACCTTCCCCAGGTTGGCCGAGCGGCGCAAGTAGGTTGCCGGCTACATGTCGGGCGGCGAGCAGCAGATGCTCGCCATCGGCAGGGCCATGATGGCCGATCCCAACCTGCTCATCCTGGACGAGCCCTCGTTGGGCCTGGCGCCGATGCTGGTGGAGCAGATCCGCGACATCATCGTCGGCATCAACGAGCAGGGCGTCAGCGTGCTGCTGATCGAGCAGAACGCCATGATGGCGCTCCACATCGCCGACTACGGCTACGTCATGGAGAACGGGAAGGTGGTCATGGACGGCCCGGCCCAGCGGCTCCTCGACGACGAGGACGTCCAGGAGTTCTACCTCGGCCTGCACGGCGAGGAGGGGGAGAAGAAGTCCTTCAAGGACGTCAAGCACTACCGCCGGCGCAAGCGGTGGGTATCGTGAGGAGGGCGCGAGCGTGACCGACCTCCTGCTCGAGGTCGACGACATCTCCCTCCGCTTCGGCGGCGTCACCGCCATCAGCGAGGTGTCCTTCGAGGTCGACGAGGGCGAGCTCTTCGCCATCATCGGTCCCAACGGCGCCGGCAAGACCTCGATCTTCAACACCATCTCCCAGGTGTACCGGCCCCAGGAGGGCGACATCCGCTGGAAGGGCCGGTCGATCATGGGGATTCGGCCCGACCACGTGGCCCGGCTGGGGATCGCCCGCACCTTCCAGAACATCGAGCTGTTCCCGCAGATGACGGTGATCGACAACCTGCTGACCGGTCGCCACATCCGGATGCACCGCTCCTTCCTCTCGGGGGCGGTGTGGTTCGGCGCTGCCCGCAAGGAGGAGCTGGAGAACCGGCGCCGGGTGGAGGACATCGTCGACTTCCTCGAGATCGAGCAGTGGCGCAAGCATCCCGTGGCCCTGCTCCCCTACGGCTTCCAGAAGCGGGTGGAGCTGGGGCGGGCCCTGGCCATGGAGCCCGAGCTCCTGCTGCTCGACGAGCCGGTGGCAGGCATGAACCTCGAGGAGACCGAGGACATGGCCCGGTTCATCCTCGACATCCAGCGTGAGCTGGGGATCTCGATCCTGCTCGTCGAACACGACATGGGGCTGGTCATGGACATTGCCGACCGGGTGATGGTGCTCGACTTCGGCCAGAAGATCGCCGAGGGCACCCCGGCCGAGGTCCAGCGGGACCCCGCGGTCATCGCCGCCTATCTCGGCAGCGAGTACGCCCCCTCCACCACCGACTCGCAGGGCAGCGCCTGAGCCGACGGGAAGGCCGGGTTCCCGAGGCGGCGGGTCCGGGCCGGTAGCGTTTGTGGATGCCACAGCGCCAGCTGGCTCTCGCCGGGGAGGCGGTGTTCACCGGGGCCCCCATCGGGCTGCTCCAGCTCGACGCCAGCGGTCGGATCCTGGCGGCCAACCGGGCCCTGGCCGACCTGACCGGCGACGGTGACGACCGCGCTCTCGCCGGCCGGCCCGTGGTCGAGCTGTTCGACGCGGTGCACGCGACGACCTTGCAGGAGGCTGTCACCGACGTGCTGGTGGATGGGGGCACCCGCCGGCTCGACGCCCTGCTCGTGGGCTCCGACGGGCGGACCCAGCTCACCACCGTGGCGGTCAGCGCCATCCCTGCCGACCCCGACGGCGATGCCGTGGTCCTGGCCGCCGTGCACGACATCGGTCCGGGCCGGCGGGCCGCGCTGCGACAGGTCCACGACCAGAAGGTCGACGAGCTCAGCCGGCTGGCCGCAGGCATGGCCCACGAGATCCGCAGCCCCCTGCAGTACCTCATGACCAGCATCGATTTCGCCCGGGGCGCGGTTCGAGACCTGCTCGACGGCCCACCCGGCTCCACCGATCCCGAGCTGCGCGCCGATCTCGACGAGGCCCTCGGCGAGATCGCCGAGGGCGCAGCCCGGATCGACCAGATCGTCACGGGCATGAACGTGCTCAGTCACCGCACCGGCAACACCCCCGCCGACCACGACATCCGCGACGCCCTCAAGTTTCCCCTGGCGGTGGCCCGGGGTCAGGCCCCGGCAGGCACGTCGTTCGACGTCGAGCTCGGCGACGTCCCCCCGGTCCGTTGCAGCCTGGGGCTGCTGCAGCAGGTCATCCTCAACCTGCTCGTCAACGCGGTGCACGCCATCGAGGACCGGCCCCCGACGCCGCCACCACCGCCGGGTCGGGTAGAGGTGTCCACCTCCTATGACGCCGACTGGGTCCGGGTGGCGGTCACCGACAACGGCGTGGGGATGCCAGCCGAAGTGCTGTCCCGCGCCGCCGAGCCGTTCTTCACCACCAAGCCCGAAGGTCGGGGCAGCGGCCAGGGACTGGCCCTGGTGCACGACATCGTCGCCCAGCACCGGGGCCGGGTCGACATCGAGAGCCGGCCCGGCGAGGGCACGACCGTGACGGTGGCGCTGCCCCGTCGGGTCGATCCCGCCACGAGGTAGGCCGAAAGGCTCAAGTCCGTCCGGCCCGGGCCGATGGACCCACACGAGCGATGTGCCCGCCGAGGTCCGGTCGGGGCACCGAGCGACGAGATAGGGACAGCTCTCGCCGGTGCGCACGTTGAAAGGGTGGACGTGAACAGCGTTGTGGGAACTGTCCCGGAAGCGGTCCGTGCCGGAGCACCACCGGTGGTCGAACCGCGAAGACCCAAGCTCCTCATCGTCGACGACGACGAGATGCTGCTCCGGAGCCTCCAGCGGATCCTGAAGAGCCGCTACGACGTCCAGTGCGAGTCCAACCCGTACCGGGCCCTGGTGGCGCTGGAGGACGACGGCCCCTTCGCCGCCATCATCTCCGATCTGACCATGCCCGGCATCGACGGCATCGAGCTGCTCGAGCGGGCCCATGCCGAGGCGCCCGAGACCCCGCGGGTGCTCCTCACCGGCAACGCCACGCTGCCGGACTCGATCCAGGCCGTGAACCGGGCCCGGATCACCTCGTTCCTCACCAAGCCGGTCGCCCCGGACGAGCTGGTGCGCTGGATCGACCGGGCCGTCGCCCGACACGACGAGCTGGTCGACGACCTCGACCAGGGCGCCGAGATCCTCGAGGGCAGCGCCGCTGCGCTCATGGAGACCCTGGCGATCGCCAACCCCACCGCCTTCTCCCTGACCAAGCGGGTGACCGCCCTGGTGGACTGCTACCTCGAACGCCACCCACGCAGCGACGCGTGGGAGATGGCGATGGCGGCCCGGCTCTGCTACCTCGGGAGCGCCGCGCTGGGCGCCGACCTGAGCTCGCGGGTGCTCCGGGGTGCGGAGCTGGCGACGAGCGAGGACCTGCTGGTGGGCTGCGTCGCCGGCTTCACCGTCGACATCGTGGCTCGCATCCCCCGGCTCGCCAACGTCGAGCAGATCCTGCGCCACCACCGCAGCCGCCCCAGTGACCCCGAGGCGGCCCGCGGTCCGTTCGGGGCCCAGCTGCTCGGGATCGTCACCACCCTGGCCGAGCTGGAGGCCACCACCTGCTCACGCCACGAGGCCGCCTCGGCCCTGCTGTCCCTCGACCCGCCCTTCGAGCCCGAGCTGGTCGCTCAGGTGCTCGACCTCTACCTCCCGGTGGGCGAGCTGCCACCGGACGAGATCTCCCTCGGTGATTCCCCCCACGACAGCGTTGTCGACCTCACCGACGGGAGCGATACGGGGAACTGACCCACGGTCCCCCGCTCCTCGGGCGGGTCCCACGCCGACGCGGGCGTGGGGCCCGCCCGCTCCGAGCAGCTCTCAGGGACGGCGGGACAGGCTGAGGGCGTAGTCGCCGGCGTCGTCGGTCCACAGCTCGACCAGGTCGAGGCCGGCATCGGCCAGCTCGGCCTCCACCCCCTGGGGACGGAACTTGGCGCTGATCTCGGTGCGCATCTCCTCGCCCGCCCCGAAGGGCACGACCAGGTCGAGGTCGGCGACGTGGACCACCTGGTCGAAGCGGCTCCGCAGGCTGATCTCGACCCACTCGTTGTCGAGGTCGTAGGACGCCACGTGCTCGAAGGCATCGAGGTCGAAGTCGGCGTGGAGCTGACGGTTGATGACCCGCAGGACGTTCTTGTTGAACTCCGCGGTCACCCCGGCAGGATCGTCGTAGGCGAGCTCGAGGCGGTCGACGTCCTTCACCAGGTCGGTGCCGAGCAGCAGGGTGTCGCCGCTCGCCATGTGGCCGGCCAGCTCGGCCAGGAACGACGCCCGTGCGGCCGGCTCGAGATTCCCGATCGTGCCGCCGAGGAAGGCGATGAGCTGACGGCCCCCGGTGGGCAGCTCCGCCAGGTGGTGCTCGAAGTCGCCGACCACGGCGTGGACCCGTAGCCGGGGATGCACGGCCGCGATCGCGCGGGCCGCTTCCCGGAGGGTGGGCTCGCTCACGTCGAAGGGGACGAAGGTGCGCAGCCGACCGGTTCGAGCGAAGGCCTCCAGGAGCACCCGGGTCTTGTCGGACGTGCCCGAGCCCAGCTCGATGAAGGTGTCGGCGCCCGAGAGGGCCACGATGCGATCGGCGCGACGACGCAGGATCTGGCGCTCGGCCTCGGTTGGGTAGTACTCGTCGAGGCGGGTGATCTTGTCGAAGAGCTCACTGCCCACCTCGTCGTAGAACCACTTCGGCGGCAGCTGCTTGGGTCTGGAGGTGAGCCCCTTGCGGACGTCGGCGCGCAGGGCCCGGCCCAGCCAGGCGGGGTCGAGGTGGACGTCGACGGTGATCTGGGGGGTGGTCATCGGGCATCCTCGGCGAGCCGGACGCCGGAGAACATCCAGCGTGAGTGGGGCGGGAAGAAGTTGCGGTACGAGGGGCGCACGTGGCCCGGCGGGGTCACGCAGCAGCCCCCTCGGAGGACCATCTGGTTGATCATGAACTTGCCGTTGTACTCACCGACCGCACCCGGAGCTGCCCGGAAGCCGGGGTAGGCGGTGTAGGGGCTCGCGGTCCACTCCCACACGTCGCCGTAGAGCTGGCGCAGGCCCTCACCGGCATCGGCGCGGGGGTGGAGCTCGTCGGCACCGAGCAGGTTGCCCTCCACCGGGTGGCGCTCGGCGGCGTGCTCCCACTCGGCCTCGGTGGGGAGCCGGGCCCCGGCCCAGCGGGCGTAGGCATCGGCTTCGTAGTAGGAGACGTGGCTGACCGGTTCGGCAGGATCCACCGGTCGAGCCCCGTCGAGGGTGAACACGTGCCAATCGCCGTCGACCTGGAACCAGTAGGACGGACTGCGCCAGCCGTTCTGGGTGCAGGTGGCCCAGCCGTCGGAGAGCCAGAGGGTGGCCTGGTCGTAGCCGCCGTCGGCCATGAACTCGAGCCACTCACCGCAGCTGACCGGCCGGTCGGCGAGCGAGAACGGGTCGAGGAGAACGTGGTGGCGCGGCAGCTCGTTGTCGAAGCAGAACCCGTCGCCGTCGTGGCCCACCTCGACCTGGCCGCCGTCGAACCGGGTCCAGGCGAGCGGGCTGGGGGTGCCGGGGTGGTGGGGGCGTCCCCGGTAGGCGGGTGCGGTCGGATTGACCGACAGCACGTGCTTGATGTCCATCAGCAGCAGCTCCTGGTGCTGCTGCTCGTGGTGGAGCCCCAGCTCCACCAGGTCGAGCACCTCGGCGCGGTCCTCCCCGGCGGTGAGCAAGTCGACCAGGGCGTGGTCCACGGCTCGCCGGTAGGCAGCCACCTCTTCGACGGACGGGCGGGTGACGAGGCCACGCTCGGGTCGGGGATGGCGGGCCCCGACGTTCTCGTAGTACGAGTTGAACAGGTAGCCGTAGGCGGGGTCGGCGGGCTGATAGCCGGGCGCGAACTGCCCCAGGACGAAGGTCTCGAAGAACCACGTGGTGTGGGCCCGGTGCCACTTGGTGGGGCTCACGTCGGGCATGGATTGGACCACTTGGTCCTCGGGGCTCAGGGGGCCAGCCAGGCGCTCGGTGAGAGCGCGGACTTCGCGGTATCCGGCCACGAGGGCCGCGGCACGCGTGGTCGTGGTCAGCATGGGCGAGGCTCCCCGGTTCTCGGTTGGTCCGCTGCGGGTCCCGGGCGGCCGATGACCAGATCGCCGGCGTGTCTGCACCAGGGCAGCGAGACGGCGTCGGGCGACGCCGCGGGGGTGGGAACCCGCGTCACCGCCGGAGCATTCCCGGCCTGTCGGTCAGGGAAACCGCCCTCGGCCGCCAGCGAACCCCAAATCTGTGCCCGAAAGCGCAGAAAACTGCACGATCCGGCACAAATTTGGGGTGGTTGGGGTTGGCTGGGGTGGGCGGTTCGGGCTAGCGGTCTCGCTCGTAGATCATCACGTCCTGGCGGAGCGGCACCAGGGGACCAGCAGCGCGCTCGCGGGCCTCGGCCAGCTCCTCCTCGAGGGCTTCGACCTTCGCCTCCAGGGCCAGGACCCGCTTGACGCCCTCCAGATTGAGCCCCTCGGCCGTGAGCTCCTGGATCTTGCGCAGCCGTTCGATGTCGGCGTCGCTGTACCGGCGGCTACCACCACCGGTCCGCGCCGGGTCCACCAGGCCCTTGCGCTCGTAGATCCGCAGCGTCTGGGGGTGCACGCCGGCGAGCTCCGCGGCCACCGAGATGATGTAGACCGCTCGATGTCGTCCGCGCAGATCCATCGCTACCTCCTCAGGACTCCAGGTAAGCCCTGGGCGACTCCCCCGACGCCTCGGCGAACGCCTCCAGCGCCGCCCGCTGCTTGCCGTCGAGCTTGGCCGGAACCGCCACCCGGACGGTCACCAGCAGGTCCCCCACGCTGGTTCCGGTGTCGATCCCGCGGCCCTTCACCCGGAAGGTGCGTCCCGGCTGGGTGCCCGGGGGCAGCCGGAGCTTGACCGGCTCGCCCTCGAAGGTGGGGACCTTCACGTCGGCACCGAGCGCCGCCTCGTGGAAGGCCACCGGCAGCTCGAGGGTCAAGTGGGTGCCCTCACGACCGAAGATGGGGTGGTCGTTGACCAGCACCTCCACGTACAGGTCGCCGGGCGAACCCCCGTTGGAACCGGGCCCGCCCTTGCCCTTGAGGCGGATCCGCTGGCCGTCCTCGACCCCGGGCGGGATGCGAACCTTGATGGACCGGGTACCGCCGTCCTGGCCACCGCTGAGGGTCACCGACGTGGTGACCCCCCGCACGGCCTCGTCGAACGACAACCGCAGCTGGGCCTCCTGGTCGCGGCCCCGCCGGGGGCGGGGCTGGGTTTGGGCCCGCCCCCCGAAGCCGCCACCGAACATGCCGCCCAGCAGATCGCTGAGGTCGCCCATGTCGCCGACGTCGAAGGTGAAGCTGCCGGGGCCGCCGGCGCCGAAGGACCCGCCCATGGCACTCGGGCCCATGGACCGCACCTGGTCGTACTGGGCCCGGGTGTCGGGATCACCGATCACCTCGTAGGCCGCCGACACCTCCTTGAACCGCTCTTCGGCACGCGCGTCATCCGGATTGGCGTCGGGGTGCAGCTCGCGGGCCAGCTTCCGGTAGGCCTGCTGGATCTCCTTCTCGGACGCGTCGGAGGAGACACCGAGAACGGCGTAGTAGTCCTTCTCGAGCCACTCCCGCTTCACGTCCATGCCGCCTCCCCACCGCCGCTCAGCCGCGGACCTTGACCATCGCCGGCCGCAGGACCCGACCGTTCCACACGTAGCCGGTGCGCATCACCTCGGCGACGGTCGGCTCGTGGCCCTCACCGTCGCTCTCCTCGTGCAGCACCGCTTCGTGGCGCTCGGGATCGAAGTCCTCGCCGGCCTCGCTCACCACCTCGAGCCCCTCCTTGCGCAGGGTCTCGATGAGCGCGGCGTGGATGGGCTCGACGTCGGCCGCTCCATGGGAGATGGCGGCGTCGCAGGCGTCGAGGATCGGTAGCAGCTTGGCGACCAGCCCGCTGGCGGCGTGCTCGACGGTGTCGCTCTGGCGCTTGGTGGCCTGGCGACGGAAGTTCGAGAACTCCGCGGTGATGCGCTGCAAGTCGGCCAGGTGGCTGTCGCGCTCGGAGGTCACCGCCTCGAGGGTCGCCACCAGGGTCTCGACGTCGAGCTCGTCGTCGCCGGGTCCGTTACCGGTCGGGCCGTCGGTTCGGACCGCGCCCGCGCCCGCTCCACCCGACGCCGGAGCGTCGTGGCGGAGCTCGTCGCGCGGGCCGGCCGGGTCCTCGACGGCGGCGTCGCCGTGTCGGGGTTCCTCACTCACCGTCAGTCGTCCTCGTCGATGATCTCGGCGTCGACGATCTCGTCGTCGTCGTCAACGGTCACGGTCTCGGCATCGGCGGCCTCGCGGGCGGCAGCTTCGTACATGCGCTGCGCGAAGCCCTGGCTCGCCGTCATCAGCTCCTCGGTCCGGGTCTTGAGGGTCTCGATGTCGTCGCCGCTCAGCGCCTCCTTGAGCGCGCTCAGCTTGGCCTCGACGTCGGTCTTCTCGTCGGCGGTGAGCTTGTCGCCGTACTCCCGGAGCTGCTTCTCGGTCTGGTACACGAGGGTGTCCGCGGTGTTTCGGGTCTCGGCCTCCTCACGACGCTGCTTGTCCTCGGCGGCGTGGGCCTCGGCGTCCTTGATCATCTGGTCGATCTTGTCCTTGTCGAGCGAGGACTGACCGGTGATGGTGATGGACTGCTCCTTGTTGGTGGCCCGGTCCTTGGCGGACACGTGGACGATGCCGTTGGCGTCGATGTCGAAGGTGACCTCGATCTGGGGCACGCCCCGCGGCGCCGGAGGCAGGTCGACGAGCTGGAACTTGCCCAGCGTCTTGTTGAACTGCGACATCTCCCGCTCGCCCTGGAGCACGTGGATCTC
>JBFINV010000026.1:0-14235 GCA_041611015.1 Acidimicrobiales bacterium
CCTGCAACCTCGCCTGACCCGGGTCGGGCAGGTTGGCGGCGGCGCTCAGCGGGATCGCCATGGCGAACTCGTCGTCGCCGTCGGGGGCCCGCAGCCCCGAGCGCACCGCGAGGTGCCGCTCGATGTCGGCGGCCGGTCGGGGCTTGGCGAACCGGTAGCCCTGCAGCCGGGGAGCGCCCAGGGCGGCCAGCATCTCGATCTGCTCCTCGGTCTCGACCCCTTCGGCCACCAGCTTGATCCCCAGGCGGGCCGCCATGTCCGCGATGGCGCCGATCACCGCTGCCGATGCGCCGTCTTCGGGGAGCTTCGACACGAACGACTGGTCGATCTTGAGGTAGTCGACGGCGAAGCGGGTCAGGTAGGACAGCGAGCTGTAGCCGGTGCCGAAGTCGTCGATGGCGATCTGGACGCCCATCTGCTTGAGTTGCTGCAGCGCTCGGAGCGAGGCGTCACTGTCCTCGAGCAGGAATCCCTCGGTGACCTCGATCATCAGCTGATGGGGGTTGATGCGGGTCTCGGCCAGCACCTGGTCGACCTGCTCCACGAATCGGCCCAGGTGGCGCGCCGACCAGTTGGTGGCCACGTAGAGGTTCCGGGCCGCGGGGTACTCCCGGACCCACTTGGCGATCTGGCGGCAGGTGCTGCGCAGGGCGAAGGAGTCGATGAGGTGGATCAGCCCGGCCTCCTCGGCCACCGGCAGGAAGGCCGCGGGACCGAGCAAGCCCTTCTCCGGGTGGTTCCAGCGGATCAGGGCCTCGTAGCCCGCCGGCAGGTGGGTGTCGGGATCGACGATGGCCTGGTAGTGCATGACGATCTCGCCGCTGTCCAGGGCGCCGCGCAGCTGTGACTCGATCTCCATCCGGGCGACCATGTTCGACCGCATCGAGTGGTCGAAGATCTCGGTCCGGTTGCGGCCTGCGTCCTTGGCGCGGTACATGGCGGCGTCGGCGTCTCGCAGCAAAGCGTCGGCCGACTCGTCGCCCGGCTGGCTCAGCGTGATCCCGATCGAGGCGCTGGTGTAGGTCTCGGTGGTCCCGACCACGAGGGGCTTGGCGAGGACAGCCTGGATGCGTTCGGCCGTGGCAGAGGCCTCGGACTCCCCCGAGACCGACTCGCACAGGACCACGAACTCGTCGCCGCCGAAGCGGGCCACGGTGTCGCTGCTGCGCACCGCGGTGCCGATCCGGGCTGCGATCTGGATCAGGAAGTCGTCGCCGACGTCGTGGCCCAGGCTGTCGTTGATCACCTTGAACCGGTCGAGGTCGATGAACATGACCGCCACCCGGGTCTTCTGCCTGTTGGCCCGCACCAATGCGTGCCGGAGCCGATTGAGGAACAGGGCTCGGTTGGGGAGCCCGGTCAGGTCGTCGTGGAGGGCTTGCTGGGCAAGCTCCCAGGCGGCTCGCCGCTGCGCGGTGATGTCCTGGGACTGGATCAGCAGCGATCGGCCGCCCTCGGGATCGGCGCTGATGACCGAGATGCTCTCGTGCACCCAGATGTCGGTCCCGTCGGGGTGCTGGTAGCGGTGCTCGCCCTGGGCTGCGTCCGCGGTCCCGTCCAGCAGCGACTGCACTCGGGCCACGTGCGCCTCCCGGTCGGCCTCGTGGACCAGCGACGAGAGCGGCCGGCCCAAGATGGCCTCACGGTGGTGTCCGGTCTGACGGCACAACGCCGAGTTCACCTCGACCAGCCGGCCGGATGCGTCCAGCTCCGCCATGCCGATGGGGGCCAGTTCGAAGCTGGCCCGGAAGCGCCGGTCGACCGCGGCCCGCCGGCTGTCGGCCCGGCGGGCTGACTCCAAGGCCGAGGCCCGAGCCCGGACCAGGGCCCGGAGGGCCGCATAGAGGGCGAAGGCAGCCACTGCGCCGGCGCCGAGCAGAATCCAGACCTGGGTCCTGCTGGTGATCGCGAGGAAGCCTGGGGTGCTGACGCTGCGGACCAGGAACTCGGTGCCGAACACGCCGATGCTGGCGTCGGCGGCCAGCCGGCCGTTGTCGAGGACCTCGACTGCGACGGCGTCGGGATCGATCGGGGTGGCTGGGCCGGCGTCGACACGGCGGCCGGTGTTGACGAGGGTGGTTCTGATCCGCGCCGTCGGAGCGACGGCTCGGCCGAGGAAGGTCTCGGAGTCGAACACCAGCGCTCCCCAACCGGCTGGCGGCTCGCTGCGCAGCGTGAAGCTCACGACGGTCAGGTCCTGGCCGTCGATCACGTGCCTGGACAGCGCCGGGGACGTGGCGTCGGCGGCGGACAGCAGGGGCCGCAGCTCATCGCTCAGCTCGACCTGGTTCGGATCAAAGAAGAGCTCGACGGCGCTGGAGGGCACCAGCACCAGGGCGTCGACGAGGCCCTCGAAGCGGTCACGGGCGCCGGTGAGCTCGAGGTAGGCGTCGACGGCGTCGGCCGGCGCTTGGCGCGACGCCTCCGTGAACGCAGTGATGCCCATCATCAGCTCGCTCAGCCGATCGATCTCCCGCTCGACGTGATGGCGGGCGCTCTCCAGCTCGAGCGTGAACTCCTGGCGGGCTGCCTCGTCGTACTGCCACTGGGTCTGGGCCAGGTCCGCGTCGCGCTCCATGGCGAGCCAACCGGTGAGAGTCAGACACCCGACGAGCGCGACGAGCGGGAACGAGATCGCCAGCCCGCGCCGGGCTCCGTCGCTGGGCCCCGCAGGCGACTGGACTCCAGTCGGCGTCCTACCAAGCATGTTCCAGGCCTATCGGCACCCCGGAGGTGCTCTTGAGATCGGACCGGAGGCCCTAGCGCTTGCGGAGCCAGACCTCCTCGACGCCGTGGGATTCACCCTTGACCAGCACCAGCTGAGCCCGATCCCGGGTGGGCGCGATGTTCTCGTGGAGGTTCGGGCCGTTGATCGTCCGCCAGATGCTCCGGGCTTCCACGATGGCCTCCTCGACGCTCAGGTCGCCGTAGCGCCGGAAGAACGACCGATCGTCCTGGAACACGGTCTCGCGCAGGGTGAGGAAGCGGTCGACGTACCACTGCTCGATGTGTTCTTCGGCTGCGTCCACGTAGATGCTGAAATCGAAGAAGTCGCTCACGAAGACGGGAGGGCGGCTGGTGGGCATCGGCACCCAGGTCTGCAGCAGGTTCAGCCCCTCGATGATCAGCACGTCGGGCCGGGAGACCAGCAGCGACGCGCCCTCGACGATGTCGTACTCGGTGTGGGAGTACACCGGCGCCCGGGCCTGGTCGGCTCCCGACTTCACCTGCGCCAGGAAGTGGATGAGGGCCGCTTGGTCGTAGCTCTCCGGGAACCCCTTCCGGTGCATGAGCCCCCGCTCCTCGAGCACCCGGTTCGGATAGAGGAAGCCGTCGGTGGTCACCAGGTCCACCCGAGGATGGTTCGGCCAGCGAGACAGCAGCGTCTGCAGCAACCGAGCGGTGGTGCTCTTGCCCACGGCCACGCTGCCGGCGATGCCGATCACGTACGGGACCTGGGCATGGAGGGCACCGAGGAAGGTGGCGGTCACCTCGAACAGCTGCTGGGTGGCGGCCACGTGGAGGTTGAGGAGGCGGCTGAGAGGCAGGTAGACCTCGGCCACCTCGTCGAGGTCGAGACGCTCGTTGATGCCGCGGAGCGACTCGAGGTCCTCCTCGCTCAGGGTGAGGGGCGTGGCGGCCCGTAGCTGCGACCACTCCGCCCGGTCGAAGCGTCGGTAATAGCGCGCCGGCAGCGTGCCCATCGAGCCATCTTGGCCTGCTGTGCCCGCGGCGCGGCAATCGCCCGGCTAGCCGATGCGCTCGGCCAGCCCCAGGCGGAGGGTGGTGCCGTCGGCGGCGCGGCCGTTGGTCAGCACCACTGCGCCGGATCGGGTCGCCGGTCGCCCGACGATGATGGCCCGGTACCCGCCGTTGTCGCCCCCGTGGCGGAAGACCCGTTGGCCGTCCTCGGTCCGGCCGAACACGCCCATGCTGTGTCGCACCATCTCGGCGAGCAGGTCGTCGGACACGGGCCCGTCGCCGCCGGGCAGCATCGCCATCAGGATCTCGGCCAGGCCGGTCGCGTTGGCGAACAGCCCGCCGGCGGCGCTCCACGGCACCAGCTCGTGCCCGCCCGGCAGCTCCTTGCCTCTGGAGTCGTGACCGCGGGCGAAGGGGAGGTCCGGCGGCGGCCTCAGCTCGAAGGACCCCGACGACACGCCGAGCCGGTCGAAGAGGGCGTGCAGGTGATCCCGGTAGGAGGACCCGGTCACGTCCTCGATCAGGCGCTGGAGAACGAGGTACCCGGCTCCGCTGTAGCTGGTGCGGGTCCCCGGCGGGTACGTGAGCGCCACCCCGGTGGCGCCATCCCGGCCGTGCCAGGAGTCCTCGAGGCTCGGCACCCGGACCCCGGGACGCTGGATGAGCCGGAGGGACCCGCCGCCGACCGTGCTGTCGCGGAAGCCCCCTCCCGGAGCGGGCGTGGTGCCTCGCCCCACGATCCCGCCGCGATGCTGTAGCAGCAGGCGCGCCGTCACCGCGCCGACCGTCCCCGGCTGGTGGTCGAGCACTGGGTGCACCGGGATGTCGAGGGTGAGCCGGTCACGAACGTCTCCGTCGAGGTCGAGCTGTCCGGCCTCGGCCAGCGCGAGCACAGCCAGTGCGGTCACCGGCTTGGACACCGACGCCGCCTGGAACACCGTCCGGCCTTGGACGAAGTGGCCCCGGCGGGCCCGGCCGTAGCCGGCGACCCAGGCGAGCTCGCCCCCCTCGACCTTGGCCAGCGCAGCTCCGGGCACCGACGAATTCGCCAGCCGTTCCTCGATCTCACGCCGGGGCGGGGCCCCCGGCGGCACCGGCTGCGGCTCGGGCGACGGGCCGAGCCCGAGCAGGCGGCGCAGGCGGTCGAAGAAGTCGGTCATCTGGCCCTCGACTGGGGGGTCCCGGCTGGATCTCCAGGGTTCCCTATCCTGAGGACGCTCGCCACCCCGATCGCGCTAGGAGAGTCCGTGCCGACCATCACCGCCGACCTGACGTCGGGTTACGCCGTCGAGATCACCAACGGCCACCACGTGTGGCGCTCCGACGAACCGGTCGATGTCGGGGGCACCGACACCGGCCCCAGCCCCTACGAGCTGCTCCTCGGCTCCTTGGCGGCGTGCACCTGCATCACGTTGTCCATGTACGCGAAGCGCAAGGACATCGCGGTCTCCTCGATCTCGGCGAGCTTCACCTACGACAGGGTCCATGCCGATGACTGCGGTTTCTGCGAGGACGACGACAAGGGCTTCATCGACACCGTCAGCTCGGAGATCTTCGTCGAGGGCGAGCTCAGCGACGCCGAGCGCGAACGCCTCGGCGAGGTGGCCGTGCGCTGCCCGGTCCACAAGACCCTCGAGCGGGGCATCCGCTTCGACGATCGGGTCTACGTGGGCTGAGTCATCGCTCGAGTAGATACACCCATCGCAATCATTCATGTTCATGATCGTGACAGGAGCCCGTCCCCGCGAATACCTTGTCCGACGGGCAGCGGACTGACCGAAACCTCAGGGAGCATCGGGGCCGATGACAGTACTCGACACGGGCCGTCAGGAGGCTGCTCCGCGCCCGTGGTGGATGGAGCATGCCGACTGCCGCGGCAAGTCCGATCTGTTCTTCCCCCCTCCCGGTGAGCGTCCCGCAGCCCGCGAGAACCGCGAGAACCGGGCTCGCCAAGTGTGCCGTACCTGCCCGGTGTTGCTGCCCTGTCAGGAGTTCGCGCGCTCCCAGCGAGAGCTCGGATTCTGGGGAGGCGAATCCGAGATCGAACGGGCCGAGGCCGGCTACGCACCGACCACGCCCGTCATCGGCTTGCGCCGCCACCGCAGCACCCAGACCATCTGAGCCCGGCTCCGCCATGTCGGGCCGGGGCCTCGGCGTCGGGCTCGTGGCCGCTGGGTCTTCACGCCTGGGCCCAACCTGCCGAATAATGATCTGATGGATGGCGAGGTCCCCCAGCTCCCGCCCGAGGCCGAGGCCCGGTTGCAGGCCCTGATCGCCGAGCAGCAGGCTCGGCGAGAGGCCGAGGAGGACGCGGCCCGGGCCCGGCGGCGCCTGTGGTTGGCGCATCACTGGCCAGGCGAGTACCAGCGGTGCGCGGTGATCGGTGGCCGTCACGTGTGTCGGCGCTGCCTGGTGCTGTATCCAATCGCGATCGCGGTGATGATCGCGTCGCTCGCCGGCCTGGCCCCGTGGCCCGAGCGCTTCGACGTCTGGTTCATCTGGCTGCTCTGTGTTCCGGCCACCGTCGAGTTCCTCGCCGAGAAGCTGCGCGGGTCGGCCTACTCACCGGCTCGGCAGGTGGTGGTCACCGCCCTGGTGGCCGTGGCCCTCGGTCGAGGACTGGCCCACGAGATCGACGACCGCTGGTCGTGGCTGTTCTGGGGCCCGGTGCTGGTCTACGGCGCGATCTGGTTCGCCGCAGCCGTGATCGAGACCCAGCGTCGGGTCTTCCAGGAGGCCCTCGAGGCATCGCGCCGCTCCGGCGACATGGCGGGGCCGGGCCGTTGAGCGGGCCCGGTCACTCGAAGCCGAGTCGGGCCGCGAGGGCCAGCGCCTGGCTGGACCAGCGGGCCAGCAGCTCCAGGGCCACGCCCCGCTCGGCGTAGAGGACGTCGGGGTCGATCGGGCGGCCGTAGGCCAGGTGGACCTCGGCGTCCACCCGGGACAAGAAGATGGGGGCCAGCCAGTGGTACTTCACCGCAGCTGCGTACATGCCCAGGCGCACCCGCTCGGCGTCGCCCGCCCAGCCGGCGTGGTGGAGGCCGTCCAGGTAGGCGTCGAACACGGCCCGCTCCAGCTCGTCGATCTCCCCGGCGGGTACGAGAAGATCGAGCACCGCGTCCGGCACCAGGTTGGAGATGTCCTCGCCGAGGGCGCCGTGGCCGGTGAACGACCAGTCGAGGAATGCGGCCGACCCGTTCGGGCGCACCACCAGGTTGTTGGGCCACACATCGAGGTGGCAGACCGCTCCCGGGAGCCGCTCCAGCAGCTGGTGGTACCAGGCCCGGTTCCAGTGCAGGTCCCGTAGCGCCACCTGGAGGTCCGCCGACCAGTTCCGGGCCACCAGCGGGTGACGCCATGCTGCGGCGTCGGTCAGCAGGCCGTAGTCCGAGGGCTTGGAGGCGCCGTAGGCCCGGATGTAGCCCTGGGAGAGCCACGGGTCGGTGGGCTGGGTGTCCCGTCCCTGGCTGGCACCCAGCTGTCGCGCGGCACCGGCCAGATCTGCGATGGAGACCGCGACGCCGGTGGCGCCCTCGACCCGCTCCAGCCAGAGCACGACGCTGCCGTCCTCGCAGTCGATCGAGCCGAGCAGGGCCGGGGCGTCGAGGCCCAGGCGCCCCGGCAGGTCGGTCCGATACGCCAGCACCTCACGCTTCCAGTAGTTGAAGTGCCGGGGGTCGTGCGAGGGGGCCCAGTGATCGGCGCCCTCACCCTCGGGGGTCACGTGCTTGCGCACCGCGCTGCCGCCGTCCCAGCAGACCACGTTGATGGCGCCGGTCACCGCGTTCAGGGGATTGTGCGCCAGGGGCTCGACCGTGAGCGGGGTCTCGGGGTCGAACAGGCCCAGCCGATCGCCCTCTGCGCGAAGCAACGCCAGCTCGGGGCTGGAAAGCTTCGGCGCTTCGTTGGCTTCCACGACGTCTCCTCGTCGGGTGCTGGGATCCGGGCTCGGCGGCAACGGTAACGGCCCGGTCCTGGTTTCGTCCCGCTGGGGTCCGGCGGCCGGGGACTACGCTCGCCGCCGTGGACGCACGCTCCTGGCTCGGTCTCGAGCCCACGCACAACCCACACCGGTGGTTCATGCCGGTCACCGCGGGCATCGCCACGAGCCACCGGTTCATGTTCGGTGGGTGCGGCCTGGGAGCCGGTATCGCCGCGCTCGAGGGGACGACCGGGCGGCCCATCGTCTGGGCCACCGCCCAGTACCTGTCCTTCGCCGAGGTGGGCACCGTGGTCGACGTCGACGTGACCATCGCCGTCGAGGGCCGCTACACCACCCAGGCTCGGGCGGTGTGTCATGTCGGCGGAACCGAGATCATCACCGTCAACGCCGCGCTCGGCCGGCGGGAGCGCGCCGCCGAGATCCACTACGGGGAGCTCCCGGAGGTGCAGCCGCCATCGGCCTGCCCCCGGCGCACCTCTCGGACCGAGGCCGATGACGGAATCGACTCCAGGTTGGAGCAGCGTTGGGCCCTGGCGCCGGGGGCCGACGGTCCCGACGTGATCGGACCCGGCCGGGTGGCCGTGTGGGCTCGGATGCCGGAGCTGCTGGCGCCGTCGGCAGCATCGCTCGCAGTCCTCGGCGACTACGTGCCCCTGGGCATCTCGTTCGTCCACGACGAGGACACCTCCTCGACCAGCCTCGACAACACCCTGCGGGTCCTCGCCGCGGTCCCCAGCGAGTGGTACCTCCTCGACATCCGGGTCGACGGCCTCCGCCGAGGGTTCGGCCACGGTGACATACACATCTGGTCCCAGGACGGCACCCTCTGCGCCATCGGGTCCCAGTCCTGCATCGTCCGCCAGCGGCCCGATCAGCCCCGCAAGCCCCGGCGGGTGGCGTCCGCGCCGGGGTCGGACGCCTAGGGGGCCGTCCGGCCCGGAAGGCCCCCGGAGGTTCTGCCCATCTCGTGTGGGCCGGGGGGCCCGAATCGCCTGGGCGTGCTCACGGTGTCCACGGCAGGGGCGATGGCGCCCCAGCACTGGACGCTGAAGGGATCGAGAGATGAAGGGAATCGTGCGGGCCGCGGCGGGCGCGGTGGGCATCGGCGTGGCCGCGTTCGCGGGGACTGGCGCCTTCGACGACAACACCACCCGCGACGAAGCTGGAGCCATCGTCGAGGCCGGGGGCCTGGGGGCCTTCCAGATGCAGGTCGGGGACTGTTTCAACGACCCGGAGGATCTGACCGCCGAGCTGGTGGCGTCGGTGGAGGGCGTGCCCTGCCACGAGCCCCACGACAACGAGGTCTTCGCGGAGTTCGACGTGTCCTATGCGGTGTTCCCCGGCCAGGACGAGGTCTACGACGACGCCCTGTGGCGATGCCTCGACCACTTCGAGGCCTACGTCGGCAACGACTACGAGAGCTCGTCGCTCGCGCTCTCGGCCCTCACGCCCTCCGACGGCAGCTGGGTCGAGGGTGATCGCGAGGTCACCTGCTTCGTCTACGACGGCATGCTGAAGAAGCTGACGGGGACCGCCCGCGGCAGCGGCCTGTAGCGGCTCGTCGCCGGATCCCCCGCGGCCGTCACGGCCTATCGTGGGGGACGTGGACGACGGGTTCCTGGCGCTGGCCGACGAATTCCCGCCGGTCTCGGAGGCCGACTGGCGGCGGGCGGTCGACGAGGTGCTGGCGGGACAGTCCTTCGACGTCCTCCGCAGCATCACTATTGACGGCATCGTCGTCGAACCGCTGTACACCCGGGCCGACGAGCGCCCCGTCGAGCAGCATCCCGGACCGGGCAGCTCCTGCCGGGCCGGATCGGCTGCCGGGCTGACCGGAGGTTGGGACATCCGTCAGCGCCACGAGCTGACGAGCGCGGTCGACACCAACGCCGCCATATTGGCCGACCTGGGCGGCGGCGTCACCAGCATCGAGCTGGCCACGGACGGCATCGACAGCGCGGCCACCCTGGCCTCGGTGCTCGACGGGGTGATGCTGGACGTGGCGCCCGTCGCGCTGGTCGGCCCTGGCGCAGGCGTCGAGCCGGCGCGCTGGCTGCTCGAGCTGGCGATCGACCGCGAGGCGTCTCCCGTGGAGCTCGCTTTCGATCTGGGGTGCGACCCGATCGGCTCCCTGGCAAGACATGGCACCGCGGGCAGCCCGATCGAGGAGGCGTTGGCTGCCGTCGGGACCCTGGCGGCCGGTCCGGCTGCGACCCTTCCCCGGGCCCGGGTGGCGCGCGCCGACGGGACCCCCTACGCCGACGCCGGCGCCTCCCCGGCCACCGAGCTCGCAGCCACCGTGGCCACCGCCGTGGAGTACCTCCGGGTGTTCACCGACGCCGGGCTCGGCGAGGCGGCCGCACTCGGCAACGTCCTGCTCTCGGTCACGGTGGGCCCCGACCAGTTCGCCGGCATCGCCAAGCTCCGGGCGCTGCGGGTGGTGTGGGCCCGGGTGGCAGAGGCCTGCGGCGCGGGTGGCCACACGGCTGTCGTCCAGGCCACCACCGCGACCTCGGTGATGGCCCGCCACGACCCCTGGACGAACATGCTGCGGGGCACCCTGGGGTGCTTCGCGGCTGCGGTCGGCGGCGCCGACATCGTGACCGTGCATCCCTTCGACGCAGTGATCGGGGTCCCCGACGAGCTCGGCCGGCGGATCGCCAGGAACACCCAGCTCGCTCTGATGGAGGAGTCGAACCTCCACCGGGTGATCGACCCGGGGGGCGGGAGCTGGTACCTGGAGCAGCTCACCGACAGCCTGGCCGGCGAGGCCTGGCGCCAGTTCCAGCAGATCGAGGGTGAGGGCGGCATCGTGGCCGCGCTGGGGTCCGGCGCCCTCCAGGAGCGCATCCACGCCACCTATCGGGCCACCGAGGCCGCCCTCGTCAACCGCGAGGTGACCCTGGTGGGTGTCAACGAGTTCGTCGACCTCGACGCCGAGCCCCTCGATCGGCCCCCACATCGTCCGGCCCCGACGGCCGCCGGTGAACCGGAGTGCGACCCGCTGCCCCAGCGGCGCCTGGCCGACATCTTCGAGCGGCTGCATGCCCGCGGGGTGGCGGCCTCGGATCAAGGAGCGGGCCCGTGATCCCCGACTTCACCGAGATCGAGCTGCCACCGGCCGGGCCGACGCAGGATCACGAGAGCTGGGCCCGCGCCGTCGAGGAGGCCACCGGCAAGGCTCCCGACGCCCTGGTGTGGGACGCGCCCGAGCAGATTGCCGTGAAGCCGCTCTACAGCGCCACGGACCGGGAGCCCCTCGACTTCGTCGACGGCTTCCCGGGCTTCCCGCCATTCCTCCGCGGGCCTCACGCCACCATGTACCTGACCAAGCCGTGGACGATCCGGCAGTACGCCGGCTTCTCCACCGCCGAGGAGTCGAACGCGTTCTACCGCCGCAACCTGGCGGCGGGCCAGAAGGGTCTGTCGGTCGCCTTCGACCTGCCCACCCACCGGGGCTACGACTCCGACAACCCCCGGGTCACCGGCGACGTGGGCATGGCCGGGGTGGCCATCGACTCCATCCTCGACATGCGCCAGCTCTTCGAGGGCATCCCCCTCGACCGGATGACGGTCTCCATGACCATGAACGGCGCGGTGTTGCCGGTGATGGCCCTGTACATCGTCGCCGCCGAGGAGCAGGGCGTGGCCCCCGAGCAGCTGGCCGGGACCATCCAGAACGACATCCTCAAGGAGTTCATGGTCCGCAACACCTACATCTACCCGCCGGGCCCGTCGATGCGGATCATCTCGGACATCTTCGCCTTCACCTCCGAGCGGATGCCGAGGTTCAACTCCATCTCGGTGTCGGGCTACCACATGCAGGAGGCCGGAGCCACGGCCGACCTGGAGCTGGCGTACACCCTCGCCGACGGGGTGGAGTACCTGCGAGCCGGCATGGACGCCGGGCTCGACATCGATGCCTTCGCGCCACGGGTGAGCTTCTTCTTCGGCATTGGTATGAGCTTCTACATGGAGGTGGCCAAGCTGCGGGCGGCCCGGCTGTTGTGGGCCAAGCTGGTGGAGCCGTTCGAGCCTGCCGACACCCGCTCGCTGGCGCTGCGCACCCACTGCCAGACCTCGGGCTGGAGCCTGACCGCCCAGGACGTCTACACCAATGTCGTCCGCACCTGCATCGAAGCCATGGCCGCCACCCAGGGCGGGACCCAATCGCTCCACACCAACTCCTTCGACGAGGCCCTGGCGCTCCCGACCGACTTCTCGGCCCGCATCGCCCGCAACACCCAGCTGGTCCTCCAGCACGAGTCGGGGACCACCTCGGTGATCGACCCCTGGGGTGGGAGCTGGTTCGTGGAGCGCCTCACCCACGACCTGGCCCGCCGGGCCTGGACCCACATCGGCGAGGTCGAGGCCACCGGGGGGATGGCGGCCGCCATCGAGGCCGGCATCCCGAAGCTGCGCATCGAGGAGGCCGCGGCCCGGACCCAGGCCCGCATCGACTCCGGACGCCAGCCGGTGATCGGGGTCAACAAGTACCGGCAGGACCTCGCCGAGGACATCGACGTGCTCAGGGTCGACAACGCCGGCGTGCGGGCGGCCCAGATCGAGAAGCTGCGGCGACTCCGCGCCGACCGCGACGGAGAGGCCTGCCAGGCCACCCTCGACGCGCTCACCGTGGCCGCGGCGCGCGGCGACGGGAATCTGCTGGCGCTGGCGGTCGACGCGGCCCGGGCCCGGGCCACCGTGGGTGAGATCAGCGCCGCCCTCGAGAAGGTGTACGGTCGGCACCAGGCCGAGATCCGCACCATCTCCGGGGTGTACCGAGGCGAAGTGGGCGAGCAGAGCCAGCAGATCGACGAGGTGCGGGCCCGGGTCGACGCCTTCGCCGCGGCGCACGGCCGCCGGCCCCGGCTGCTCGTGGCCAAGATGGGCCAGGACGGCCACGATCGGGGCCAGAAGGTGATCGCCACCGCCTTCGCCGACCTGGGCTTCGACGTGGACATCGGGCCCCTGTTCCAGACCCCGGCCGAAGCGGCCCGTCAGGCCGTCGAGTCCGACGTCCACGTGGTGGGCGTGTCCTCGCTGGCTGCTGGGCACCTCACCCTGGTGCCCGAGCTCAAGGCCGAGCTGGAGGCCCTGGGCCGCGACGACATCGTGATCGTGGTGGGCGGGGTGGTCCCGCCTCAGGACTTCGACGAGCTGCGGGCTGTGGGCGTGGCCGCCATCTACCCGCCGGGCACGGTCATCGCCGATGCCGCGCTCGAGCTGATCGAGCGCCTCGACGGGTGAGCCCCACCGAGCTCGACACCCTGGTCGAGGGGGTCTGGGCCGCGGACCGGACCGCGCTGGGACGGGCCATCACCTTGGTCGAGAGCAGCGGGCCCGCCGACCGGGAACTGGCGGCCGACCTCCTCGACCGGCTCTGCGACGACGCTGGTGGCGCCCACCGGGTGGGTATCACCGGGGCGCCGGGAGTGGGCAAGTCCACCTTCATCGACGAGCTCGGCTCCCGGCTGACCGCCGAGGGGCGGCGGGTGGCCGTTATCGCCGTTGATCCTTCGAGCTCGGTGTCCGGAGGCTCGATCCTCGGCGACCGAACCCGCATGCCCCGCCTGGCGGTGGACCCGGCGGCCTTCGTGCGGCCCTCGCCCTCCTCGGGCACCCTCGGCGGTGTGACCCGGACCACCAGGGAGGCCATGGTGGTGCTCGAGGCCGCCGGTCACGACGTGGTCCTGGTGGAGACCGTGGGTGTGGGCCAGTCCGAGATCGCGGTCGCCGACATGGTGGACTTCTACCTGGTCCTGCTCATGCCCGGCGCCGGCGACGAGCTGCAGGGCATCAAGAAGGGCGTGCTCGAGCTGGCGGACATGCTGGTGGTGAACAAGGCCGACGGCGACGACGTGGCGAAGGCCCGGGAGTCGGCCCGGGCGCACCAGGCCGCCCTGCACCTGCTGAGCCCCGCCTCTGCGCTCTGGACACCGCCGGTGCTGACCTGCTCGGCGCTCACGGGTGAGGGTCTCGACGCGGTGTGGGAGCAGATCGAGCGGCACCGCCGGGTGCTCACCGGCTCGGGCGGCTGGGACCGGCGCCGCCGCGAGCAGCGGCTGCGTTGGATGTGGGCGATGGTCGAGGATCGGCTCCTCGAGCGGGTGCGGTCGGACCCGGCGGTGGCGCCGGTCATGGCGGAGGCCGAGGCCGAGGTGGCCGCCGGCGACCTCAGCCCCACCGCAGCCGCCCGCAGGATCCTGGCCGCGATGGAGGCCTGAGGGCCGAGTACGGCCTCGATGCTGGGCAGCCGGTCTGGGTGGCCCGGCCCGGGTGCGGTGATCGGAGTGGCATGGCCTCGGGTGCGGTGATCGGGGGCTGGCTGGGGAGGACGGGGTCGGGTGGGGGTGTCGGGGTGGCATGGGCCTCGGGTGCGGTGAATCGGATCTTGGCTGGGGGGGGTTGGTGGTGCACGAGATGTGGCGGCACTGGCCCGTGCGCTGTGTTCGCTGGTTCTGGCTGAGGATGTCGGGGTGGCAGGGGTCCGTGCACCGCTTCCCAGCGCTTGACGTCGGCGACGGTGAGTCGCGCGTCGGGGTCTTTTCTAGCTTTTTCGCGGATGTCGATCACCGCGAGGGAAAGAG
>JBFINV010000027.1:0-13759 GCA_041611015.1 Acidimicrobiales bacterium
CCGCCGTCTCCGGGTACACGCCCGGGCGGCCGCCGACCGGATCGAGCGAACGGTGCGTGGCGGGTGCTACCGGTCCCGGTGGCTGCGGGACCTGTGCATCGACGAGCAGGTGACCCAGCTGATGAGCCGGATCTACCGCACCCCGGTGGCTCCGCACACCATGCCGTTGCAGCTCGGGCACCTCAACTACGAGCCGGACCGAACCGAGGCGCCGGTCGACAAGTGGCACCACGACACCATCCCGCTCGACTACGTGATGATGGTCACCGATCCCCGGGAGCTGCCCGGCGGTCGCTTCGAGTACTTCCTGGGCACCCGGGCCGAGGCCGAGGCGCTGGCGGCCCGAGGCCGG
The DNA here is from genome assembly GCA_041611015.1 of Acidimicrobiales bacterium. GTDB lineage: Bacteria > Actinomycetota > Acidimicrobiia > Acidimicrobiales > UBA8592 > JBFINV01. The sequence goes on from JBFINV010000027.1 coordinate 353, forward strand.
ACCCCACCACCCGACCGGGTGGTGGCGCCGACGTTCCCCGGACCGGGCTGGGCTGTCGCCCTGCACGGGAACATGGTGGTCCACCGGGGAGCCGCGCTGACCGCCACTGCGGAGCGGATCACGATGGTGAACGCCTACGTGAGCCTCGACCGCTCCCGGGACGACCAGAGCCGCTCCCGGGATCTGATCGGGGTGGACGATCCGGCCGTGCTCTACGCCGAGTGGGCCCGGCACGCGGCCTGGCGCGCGGCCGGCCGGCTGGAGGCGCTGATCGAGGACCTGGATTTCGGGGCGACGCCCGAGGAGGTGGTCGCCCACCTCGAGGACGCCATCGTCGACGTCCGTCGAGCCATCGACGACATCCGCAACGGCCCAGCCCCCGCCGATCACTACGAGACGTAGGGGTCAGACCCGTATCCGGGTGGGGTCAGACGCCATCGAGTTGAAGTGGAGACTTCGGTTCAGGCATCCGGCGGGTGGGGACAGCCGCCGGTCAGCTCGGCGACCAGGGCGGCGAGGCGGAGCGTGGAGCGGTCCTCCAGGAACGGCCCCGCGATCTGCACCCCGATCGGCAGCCCGTCGGCGGTCAGCCCCGCAGGAACGACGGTGGCCGGCAACATGCCCACGCCCGCAGGTGCCACCCAGCTGAAGAGGTCGGTGTAGGGCCGCTTGCTGCCGTCGATCTCCACGCTCCGCCCGAACTGGGGCTGGGAGTGATCGTGAAGGATGGCGGCCCGGGGCTGGACCGGCAACAGGATGGCGTCCCAGTGCTCGAAGAACTCTCGCCAGCGCTCTCGGATCTGCAGCCGACGCTCGTTGTCGGCGAGCCAGTCCCGGTGGCGGGCGGCGGTGGCCCGCCTCACTGCGCTCAGCGGGGTGTCGCCCGTGTCGGTGGCCAGGTGCTCGATCTTGGCCCGCTCGTGGCCCCCGGCCAGCGCCGCATGGAGCAGTCGGGAGAACACCGCGTCGGCCCGCTCCAGATCGAAGCCGGGGCGGGCCTCCTCGTCGACCTGCCCGCCGGCGGCCCGGATCGTGGCAGCCAGCGTCCCCAGCACCTGGCGGGTGTCGGCGTCGACGGGGCAGTGGGGGTCGTCCAGCCAGGCCGCGATCCGGAAGTCCTCCAACCGTTCGTGGCGGCTCGGCGGCAGGTCGATGCGCCACGCCGGCTCGAGCCAGCGGTCCGGGCCGACCAGGACGTCCATCCCGAGCTCGAGATCCTCGACGTGACGGGCCATCGGCCCGGTGACGGCCAGATCTGCCTGGGACAGGGTGCCGGGCATGCCCGGGATCTGACCGTGGGCGGGAACGATGCCGTAGCTCGGCTTGTGGCCCACCACCCCGCAGCAGTGCGCCGGCACCCGGATGGACCCCCCGATGTCGCTGCCGAGCTCGAGGGGGGTGAATCCCATCGCCAGCGCGGCCGCGGCCCCTCCGGACGAGCCGCCCGGGGTCCGGGTGGGATCGTGCGGGTTGTTCGTGCAGCCGTACACGTCGTTGTAGGTCTGGATGTCGCCGGCCCAGATCGGCAGGTTGGTCTTGGCGAACACGACGGCACCGGCTTCCCGGAGCCGGGCGACGGGCCAGGCGTCCTCGTCGGGCACGAAAGCAGAAAGCTCGGGCGCCCCGGAGGTGGTGGTGCACCCCTCGGTCTGGAAGGAGTCCTTGATGGTCATGGGCACCCCGTGGAGTGGGCCCAGGTCGGCGCCGGCGGCCACCGCGGCGTCGGCCCGAGCCGCGGCAGCCCGCGCCCGGTCGAGATCCCACTGCACCACCGCGTTCACGTCACCGTCGAGGGCCTCGATCCGCCCCACCAGGTGCTCCAGCGCCTCGCGGCTGGACAGCTCGCCCGAGGCGATGGTGGCTGCCATGCGGCCGGCGGACCACCAGTGGAGCTCGGTCAACGGCGAGGCCCCGTCACTGCAGCCCGCTGTAGGCCCCGCCGTCGACGGGCAGCGAGACCCCGGTGACGAACTTGGCCTGCTCAGAGCACAGGAAGGCCACCACCTGCCCGAAGTCGCGGGCATCGCCCACCCGCCGAGCCGGCACCTCCTCCACGGCGGCCGACAGATCGCCCCCGTACAGGTTCGCCAGGCGCTCGGTGGCGTGCAGGCCGGGCTGGACGCTGTTGACCGTCACGCCGTCGGGGGCCACCTCGAGGGCGGTGGTCTTCAAGAACGCGGTGAACCCGGCCCGAGCGGTGTTCGACAGGATCAGGTACGGGATCGGCTGGCGCACGCTCAGCGATGTGATGGCCACCACCCGGCCCCAGCCCCGCTCCTGCATGGCGGGGATGGTGGCCTTGCACAGCGCCGCCATGGCCAGCAGGTTGAGATCGAGGGCCTGCTGGTAGTCGTCGATGGCAGTCGACGCGAAGTTCCCGGCGGGCGGGCCCCCGTTGTTGGTCACCAAGATGTCGATCCCGCCCATCGTGGCGTCGGCGTGGGCGACCAGCGCTTGGGCCCCACCGATGGTCGACAGGTCGGCGACGATGGGCGTGCCCCCGCCGATGTCGGCGACGGCGTCGTCGAGACGCCCCTGGTCGCGCCCGGACACGACGACCTCGCAGCCGGCATCCACCAGCGCTCGTGCCGATTCGCGCCCCAGCCCCGAGCTGGACGCCGCCACCAGTGCCCGCCGGCCCGCGATTCCCAGATCCATCCGCATGGTTCTAGCGGGCGCCTGCGGGACGAGTCGAACTCCCCGGCCCTGCCCCCAGGCCGGTACCGTCGGCTCCGGTGTCGGTCCTGGGCCAGTACAAGTACCGGGTGATGGCGGTCTACGTGCTCGGGGTCTTCATCCAGATCATCGACGGCACCATCGTCAACATCGCGATCCCCACCCTGGCCGACGAGTTCGACGTCGACTCCACGGATGTGGACTGGACCATCATCGGCTTCTACGTGGCCCTGGCGGTGGTGATCCCGATCGCCGGCTTCCTCGGCGACAAGTTCGGGACCCGGCGGATGTTCGTCGTGGCCCTCGCCGGCTTCGTGGCCGCGTCCGCGCTGTGCGGGACGGCTCGCACCCACGAGCAGCTGGTCGGATTCCGCAATCTCCAGGGTCTGTTCGCCGGTCTCATCACCCCCATCGGATCGGCCATGCTCTTTCGCGCCTTCCCGCTGAGCGAGCGAGCCAAGGCGGCCACCGCAGTGATCACCGTGGTGGTCATCGCGCCTGCGATCGGGCCCGCGCTCGGCGGGCTCTTCATCGAGACCCTGTCGTGGCGCTGGATCTTCTACGTCAACATCCCGATCGGCGGCCTGGGGCTGGTGCTCTCGCTGGCCTGGCTGCGCGAGGAGGTAGTGGGGACCACCGGACGGATCGACTGGGCCGGGCTGGTGCTCTCGGCGCTGGGGCTGGGGCTGGTGCTGCTCGGCGTCTCCGAGGGCCCGAACCGGGGCTGGGGCTCACCGCTCATCCTGACCAGCCTGATCGTCGGCGCCGCGGCCCTCGTGGCCCTGGTGGTGGTCGAGACCCGCATCGACGACCCGGTGTTGGCCCTACGCCTGTTCCGCGACCGGCTCTTCCGCGCCGTCAACCTGGCGTCGGCGCCCATCTACATCGGGTTCTTCTCGCTCATCTTCCTGCTCCCGATCTTCTTGCAGCAGGTGGGTGAGCACTCGGCTCTGCGGACCGGGCTGACGGTCTCGGGCCAGGCCATCGGCGTGGTGGTGTCGTCGCAGATGGTCGGCCGGGTCCTCTACCCCAGGCTCGGGCCCAAGCCCCTGTTCGTCGTCGGCTCCGTCGCGGCGATGGTCACCGGGCTCTGGTTCGCCACCATGGACGAGACCACCAGCCTGATGACGGTGGCCGGGGTCACGTTCCTGCGAGGCCTGGCCATGGGGGTGCTGTTCATCCCGATCCAGACCGCGACCTACGCCACCATCCCCCTACCCGACATGGGCCGGGCCACGTCGCTGTTCAACACCCAGCGGCAGGCGTCGGTCGCAGCCGGGGTGGCGATCGTGGCCACCATCCTGGCGAGCATGGTGAGCTCGCTCGACAGCCCGCTCGAGGGAGGAGCGCCGACACCGGAGCGGGTCGAGGCGTTCCGGGTCGCGTTCGCGGTGAGCGCCCTGTTCTTCGGGCTCGGCGCCATCGCCGCGTTGTTCATCCACAACGAGGACGCCCGGGCGACGATGGCCCCGACACCCGGATCGGGAGCGCCCGCGAGCGCTGCCCCAGGGCGGCACTAGTGTGCCCTCATGGCGCCCCTCCCCCTGGCCCGCGAGTACGTCGACGGGCTCAACCGTGAGTGGGACCGGCTGGCATCGGCGGGGACGTGGTGGACCGGTGCGCAACGGGTCGCCATCGCCGCGGTCGGCCGCGCCGCCCGTGAGGGCCAGCCCCGGCCGGTGGTCGACCTGCCCGATGTGGTGGTCACCGCAGCGGAGCGGCTCGCGACGGATCCCCACGTCGACGAGCAGTGGGTGTCGTCACTGGCCGCCGCCGGCCTCGGCGCCGAGGCCTATGTCGAGGTCCTGGGCGTGGTGGCCCGGCTGAGCGCCGTCGACTCGTTCATGTTCGGCATCGGGACCGGGGGCCCCCAGCCGCTGCCGGAACCCCGCCCCGGAGAGCCGAGCCGCCAACTGGTGGCCGCTGCCGGGCTCGACGGCGGGCTGGTCCCCACCGTGGGCCGAGCGTTTGCGCCGAACTCGCTCAGCGCGGTCGCCGCCGAGGACGCGGCGCTGCACGACCTGCACGGCGTGCTCTACATGGCCACGGCCGAGATGAGTGATCTGCAGCGGGTTCGGGGCTTGGATCGAGCGCAGACGGAGTTCGTGGCCGCCCGCACCTCGCTGCTGAACGACTGCTTCTTCTGACTGTTCGCCCATGCCGGCATGCTCCGTGCGAGCGCCGAAGCCCTCCACCACCGGATCGACCTGCGAGCGGTCAGCGACTCGGTGGCTGATCCGCTGCTACCCGGAGGGCGTGAGCTGCGGTGCCTGGTCGATGCGGTCGTGCTGCGCGACGGCGAGGAGCGCGAGGAGGCGATCGGGCCCCTGCTCGAGGCCGTGGGGGTCGAGGGTGCGGTCCGGGCCGCCGCGGTCATCGGCAACTTCGAGATGATGAACCGTCTCCTCGACGGCATCGGGGTGGGCCCGTTCGAGGGCATGACCGACATCGCCCCCGACCTCGGCATCTCCTGGCCGCCCGAGGGGTCAGACCCCTTCGAGTCGGAGTAGAGACTTCGTGCGGTTCGGGCGTGCCGGGCGGCCCGAGGACCGTCACCAGTTGGTGGCGATGTACTGGGTCTCGCAGAACTCGTAGATGCCCTCGGTCGACCCCTCGCGACCGAGCCCGGACTGCTTCATCCCGCCGAAGGGCGCGGCCGGGTCCGACACCACCCCGCGGTTCAGCCCGACCATGCCGGCCTGGATCCGCTCGCTCACGGCCAGCCCCCGGGCCAGGTCGCGGGTGTACACGTAGCCGATGAGGCCCATCTCGGTGTCGTTCGCCTGCTCGATCATGGCGTCGGTGTCGGAGAACTCGATGATCGGCGCCACCGGGCCGAAGATCTCCTCGTGGGCGATCCGGTAGCTGTGCTCGACGCCGCTCAACACCGTTGGTTCGTAGAAGTACCCCGGCCGCTCCATCGGTGAGCCCCCGACGACCGCCTTGGCTCCTGCGGCCACCGCTTCGCGCACCAGCCCGTCGATGTCCTCGACGGCGCGCGAGTCGATCATCGGCCCGCAGGTCACCCCGTCCTCGAAGCCGCTGCCCACCTTGATCGCTCCCATGGCCTCGGCGAGCGCGGCGGTGAAGTCGGCAGCGATCCCGGCCTCGACGTAGAAGCGGTTGGCTGCGGTGCAGGTCTCGGCGGAGTGGCGCATCTTGGCGACCATGGCCCCCTCGATCGCCGCGTCGAGATCGGCGTCGTCGAAGACCACGAACGGGGCGTTGCCGCCCAGCTCCATGATGGTCTTGAGCACCCGGTCGGCGCTGCGGCGCAGCAGCGTGCGACCCACCTCGGTGGAGCCGGTGAACGACACCATTCGGGTGTGGCGGTTGTCGACAGCGGCATCGAACCAGCCGCCCGCGTCCGCAGTGGGGACCACGTTGACCACCCCGGGCGGTATCCCCACGTCCTCGAGCAGCGCGGCGATGCGCAGCGCGGTGAGGGGGGCCTGGCGCGGCGGCTTGATCACCACCGCGTTGCCGGCACCGAGCGCTGGGGCCAGCTTGCGGGCGATCATCGCCGCGGGGAAGTTCCACGGGGTGATCATCAGCACCACGCCCATCGGGGGGTGGTGCACGATCATCCGCTTGTCACCCGCCGGGGCGGTGGCGATGGTGCCGCGGATGCGCACGGTCTCCTCCGCGTTCCAGCGGAAGAACTCGGCCGAGTAGGCGATCTCCCCTCTGGCGTCGGTGATGGGCTTGCCGTGCTCGTGCACGATCAGCTCCGCCAGCTCGTCGGAGTTGTCCAGCATCGCTTGCCAGCCGGCCCGCAGCAGCTCGGCCCGCTCCCGGGGTGGGGTCGCGGCCCAACCCGTCTGAGCGTCGGCGGCGACGTCCACGGCACGTGACGCGTCGGCCGGGGTCCCGGCGGCGACGTCGGTGATCACCTCGCCCGTGGCCGGGTCGTGCACCTCGATGCTCTCGCCGTCGGATCCGTCGATCCACGCACCGCCGATCAACAGGTTGGTCTTCATTGGCCACGCTCCCGGGCTCGTCGCTCGCGCCGACAGCATGCCAGGCGACACGGCCCGGCGGCTGGTCAGCCCACCAGACCCAAGCGGGTGGCCCGCACCAGACCCTGGGCCCGCCCTTCGACTCCGAGGAGCCGCCAGATCTCACGCAGGTGACGACGGACCTTGCGGGCCGAGCAACGCCGGGCCGCGGCCAGCTCGTCGAGGGTCAGGCCCTCGGACAGGTCGCGGAGCAGCTCGAGCTGCCACTCACTCAGCTCGAGTGAGAGCGGTGGCTCCTCCAGCCGGCTGGCCAGGTTGGCCGACACCCCCGCGGGCACCACGCTGAGGCCGTGTCGGGCGCCGTCGATGGCGGCCCGGATCTCGTCTTCGGGGCTCCACCAGTCGACCAGGGCCACGGCCCCTGCGGCCAGGGCCCGCCGGTGGGCGCTGACGGAGCGAGCGTCGCCGACCGCGACGACCACGACCCCGTCGGGCTCGCTGTTCCCCTCGTACACGTCGGCCGAGACCACGTGAACGTCCGCCGCCTCCGAGACGCCGAGCTCGACCTCGCGCACCACCGCCGCCAGGGCCACCGTGAACCGGCTGTGGCGAACCACCTCGTCCGAGATCGAGACCGTGACGTCGACCACACGACTCACGTCCACCTGTGTGTCCATCTCACCCCTTTCGCCGGCGATGCCCGATATGTGTCCGGCTCCGGCCATCAGTCGCGACATCTGTCCACAAGCGGACACAACGAGGGTGGAGACCACCACCACAAGGAGAATTCTCATGGGGTACCGACTTCCACGCGCACTGACGCGGATCGTCGCCGCGGCCACGGCTCTGATCCTGCTGGTGCCGGCTGCGCAAGCCATCGAGTCCCGTCAGGCATCCTCGTCGACCGAGCCCGTCAGGGGCAGCAGCGGAGAGGGCGCGCTGGCGCTGCTCGACGGCGAGGTGATCGATCTCAGCGAGGGCTGGGGGGGCGCCACCACCTGCGTCGTCGTGCCCGACCGCCTCGAGTACGTCGAGTGCTTCCGCAGCGACAGCGCCCGTGACCAGCGGCTGGCCGACCTCGGACTCACCGATCGCTTCGCCGAGGTCGACCAACTACCCGAGGGCGCTGGCTTCGCCGCCGCAGTGTGCTCGTCGTATCTCAAGCTCTACGACCGCTACTACTACGGCGGCGCGTCGCTCTGGATCAGCTCGAGGGGGTTCTGGCACAACCTGTCGGTCTATGGCTTCAATCAGCGCACCTCGTCCTACCGGGTCGGAGCCTGCTCGTCGATCATGGCCGACTACAGCAACGGCGGTGGCGCGTGGATCCCGACCAGCTTGACCCAGGCCTGGGACGTCGACGCGGTCATCAGCGGCTCCTGGAACAATGATGTGTCCTCCGTGTACATCTACTAGGGAAACGCCATGACGGGCGCGAGAAGGGAGTGACGAGCTGGCGCCTCGTTCCTTCCGCGAGCAGCAGTTCGACCAGCTGTACAGGGAGACCTTCCGAGCCGTGTACGCCTACTGCCTCCGGCGCGTGGGCCGTCGAGACGATGTCGACGACGTCGTCTCGGAGGTCTACGCGTCGGTGTGGCGCCGCCTCGACGACGCCCTCGACGCGGACGTGCCCCTGGCCTGGATCTACGGGATCGCCTACCGGACGATCAGCAACCAGCGGCGCGGCGGCGCTCGGGCCACCCGGTTGGCCCAGCGGGTGTCGCGAGGCCTGCGGCCCCGGCCCTCGGAGGACCCCGGTCAGCTGGTGGCCACGGGCGAGGAGAGGCGACAGGTCACCCGGGCCGTGCGGCGAGCTCTCGACGGGCTGCCGGCCCTCGACCGCGAGCTCATCAGGCTGTCCGTCTGGGAGGAGCTGACCCACCTCGAGATCGCCGAGGTGGTGGACCTGACGCCGGCCTCGGTGCGCACCCGCCTGTTCCGAGCCCGCCGACGCATGGAACGGCAACTGGCCCGGCGCGACGTCCAGCCTCTGCCGGACACAAAGTCACAGCACACCGCGCCACCCGGCCAAGCCTCCCGGCGGAGCGGGGGGGTGTGGCTGTGAGACGAACCGAGATGGAACAGCTGGTCCGAGACGCCGATCCTGCGCTCGACGCAGACTTTCCCGCGCTCGACAGTCTGCAGGCGCATGCGATCCGCCGCGCGGCACTCGAGCGAGGACAGGCCCCTCGCCGCCGAAGCAGGCGTCTGCTCGTCGCCATCGCTGCGTTCCTCGTGCTCTCGGCCACCGCTGCGGCCGCCATCGTCATCGCCACCCGAGAGCCAACGGCGCCCCAGGGGGTGGCCTGCTACGAGTTCGCCGACCTCGACAGCCGCGCTGTGGTGCTCCCACCCTCCGCCGGCGCCGATGCCTCGATCTGCACCCGCCTCTGGCAGGACGGCACGTTCGCCACGACGGGATCGGCGCCGCCGTTGACGGCCTGCGTCAACCTCGAGGGTGCGCTCGTCGTGGTCCCCGGCGACGCAGGCCAATGCGCCAGCCTGGGGCTGGCGCAAGCCACGAACGTCCGCAGCCTGGATCCTTTGATCGAACTCCGCGACCGGTTGCTGGCCCTCACGCCCCCCGGCGGATGCACCCCGATGGCGGACACGGTCACCGGGGCCGAGGCGATCCTGACCGAGCTGGGTCTGGTCGAGCGGGGGTGGACGGTGGTCGCCGGACCCGTGGCGGATGACCGGCCCTGCGCGAGCTGGTCGATCGATGCCGACGCCGCCTCGGTGTTCGTTGTCGGCGTCCCCGAGGCCCCCGGCTCCTGAGCGCGACGCCGTTCGGTTGGTCCGTTGGTCGGGCCACGAGGAGGTCGGTGCCGGGAGATCGAAGAAAACCCGCGACGCCCGCGAGGAGACGGACACATACCCGGGCAAGTGGCAGCCGTCCCCGCAACGGTTGCCATCGAGGGGTACTGCCCGCTGGTGGGACGGCAGCACACCCGCATTGCGGGCCCGGTGAGCGACCAGCCAAAGGAGCACACCGGGCCCGCATCAGTCGCAGAGCCAGCCACGCTCCCCCTGTACCCCGCCCCGAGCCCAACCGCCTTCCCGGTTGGGCTCGGGTGCGAGGAGACGAGCGGTGCCGTCAGCCCTTGGCTTCGATGAAGGCGTCCGAGTAGTTGGTCTCGAAGTCGCCGGTGTCCACGATCTCCTCGAGGGCCTCGGTGGGAGCCACGGCCGGATCGTTGACGAAGTCGAGCAGCTCCTCGTCGAGGCCGTCCAAGGCGGCCTGGTTGGGGGTGCTGTAGTAGTTCCAGTTCGACAGCGCGGCCCCCTGGTCGGGCTCGAGCAGCCAGTTGATGAAGGTGTGCGCCGTGCACGGGCTCGGGGCGTCGAAGGGGATCGCCATGTTGTCGATCCAGCGGGTGCCGCCCTCCTCGGGAACGAAGTACACGTAGCGGGACGGGTCGTCGGTCTCCAGGAACTGGGTGAACATGTCGCCGGAGTAGCCGTGGGCGACGGCCGTCTCGCCGGTGGTCAGCAGCTCGTCGGCCGAGTCGGTGTTGAACGCAGCCAACCGCTCACGACTGTCCGCCACCAGCTGCTTGGCATCGTCCAGCTCCTCCTCGTCGGTGGTGTTCAAGGAGTAGCCGAGGTACTTGAGGGCGGCGCCCATGGTCTCCCGCGGGTCGTTGAGCAGGGAGATCTTGCCGGCGTACTGGTCGGCGATCTCGGGGTCGAACACCAGCCCCCAGGTCCTGGGGAAGTCGGCGCCCACCACCTCGGTGTCGACGGCCAGACCGGTCGTACCCCACTGGTAGGGCACCGAGTAGTCGCCGCTGGGGTCGTAGACCAGGTCGGTGAACTCCGAGGAGATGTTCGCCAGGTTCGGAATTGCCTCCTTGTTGAGGGGCATCACGTGGCCCCCGGCGATGAGGATGGCCACCATGTAGTCCGAGGGCACGATCAGGTCGAACCCCGAGTTGCCTTCGGCGATGATCGGCTGCATCGCCTCGTTCGAGTCGTAGACGTCCATGGTGACGCTGACCCCGAACTCCTGCTCGAAGGCGTCGAGCTGCTCGCGGTCGATGTACTCGGACCAGTTGAAGATCGCCAGGTCCCCGTCGGTCTGGCCCACCTCGCAGTCCGGCGGCGTGCCGGCGGCACCGTCGTCGTCGTCGCCGCAGGCCGCGGCGATCAGGGCGAACGCCAGGACCGTGGCCAGCAGGCGCAGGGCTTGTCTCGGTTTCATGTGGTCTCCTCCTGGGGAATCGGCTGGGGGCGGCTCGCTGGGGCCGCGGGGACGGCGCTGTCGGTTCGAACCCGCTGTGCGAGCAGGGACAGTAGGACGAGCACGATGGATGCGCCGAGCATCACCACGGACACCGCGTTGATCAGCGGGGTGACCCCGCGGCGGATGAGCCCGAACACGAACACCGGTAAGGTGGTGGATCCGGGCCCGGCGGCGAACTGGGTGACGACCACGTCGTCGAGCGACAGCGTCAGCGCCAACAGCCCCCCGCCGGCGATGCCCGGTGCGATCTGGGGCAGCGTCACGTGGCGGAAGGTGCGCCAGCGGGTGGCGTACAGGTCCAGCGCGGCCTCCTCGAGCACCTCGTCCATGCCGGCCAGGCGGGCCCGCACCACCACGGACACGAAGCTGATGTTGAACGCGATGTGGCTGACGGTGATGGTGGCGAAGCCCTTCTGCATGCTCAGTCCGAAGAGGTTGTCCAGCAGGTCGAAGGCCTGTGAGAAGAACAGCAGCATCATCACCGCCATGGTGACGTCGGGGATGATGATCGGGAGGTACAGCAGCGCGTCGAAGGCCCGACGGCCCCGGAACCGGAAGCGCTCGAGCGCCAGTGCGGCGAGGGTGCCGAGGACCACCGAGACGATGGTCGACACGATCGCCACCCGGATCGAGACCGACAGGGCGCTCCGTAGCTGCTCGTTGTCGGCGAACTCCCGATACCAGTCGAGGGTGAAGCCGCCCCACCTGCCGACGTTGCGATCGTCGCTGAACGAGAAGACGACCAGGAGCGCAATGGGCGCGTAGAAGAACAGGTACACGAACCAGGCGTTGGCCGACAGGGCCACCCGGGTGGCGCCGCGGGGCTGGGCCGTCGAGCTCACAGGTTCCGGCCTCCGGACCGGAAGTAGATCATGGTCGCGACCAGCATCACGGCCATGAGCACGAACGACAGCGACGCTCCCACCGGCCAGTTCCGGGCGGTGAGGAACTGGGTGACGATGTAGGACCCCAGCAGCGTGGTCTTGGCCCCACCCAGGATCTCGGGGGTCACGTAGGCCCCGAGGCTGGGGACGAACACCAGGATCGAGCCGGCGATCACGCCGGGCATCGACAGCGGCAACAGCACCTCCCGGAAGGTCCGCCACCCCGAGGCATAGAGGTCCCTGCTGGCCTCCACCAGCGACAGGTCGATGCGCTCGATCGACGCGTAGAGCGGCAGGATCATGAACGGCAGGAAGCCGTACACCAGACCCAGCACCACTGCGCTCTGGGTGAACAGGATCTCGGTCTCGCCCAGGCCGACGGCCTCGGTGGTGCGGGTCACGATCCCGTCGTTGCCGAGGATGACCCGCCATGCGTAGTTGCGCACCAGGAAGTTCGACCAGAAGGGGATCATCACGAAGACCAGCATGAGGTTGCGCACGACCGGTCGCCGGGTGGCCAGGTAGTACGCGAATGGGTAGGCGAGGACCAGGCAGATCACGGTGGTGACGAGCGCCAGCGCCACCGAGCGGAACAGGATCTCGCGCACGATGGGCTCACCCAGGCGCCGGTAGGAGTCCAGGTTCCAACCCGACAGGTCGGTCCCGCCGAAGCGGTTCCTGGTGGCGAACGAGTACACGAGGACGATCACCAGCGGGATGGCGAAGAAGATCACCAGGTACGCGTACGCGGGCAGGGCCAGCAGGAAGCCGCGACGAGCCTGTTGGCGGGCTGCGGCCCGCTCGAAGTCGGGCGTGGCCACCTCGCCGTGCTCGGCGACCTCCACGGCGCCGGGATCCTCCAGCAGCGTCACGGGCGCTTCCTCAGTCCCCCACCACCGACACCGCCCCCTGCTCCCAGGACACGGTCACGTCCTCGCCCACCATCGGGCGCTGCTCGTGCGGGCGGTTCTCGGTGCGGACCTCGAGGCGCATCCAGTCGAGGGCCACCGTGTAGACCAGCGCGTTCCCCAGGTAGGTGACCTGCTCGAGGACCCCATCGACCGACGGCACCCCGGGTGGGGCCCCGTTGCGGCGGTGCAGGACCGCCCGCTCCGGGCGGAGGCTGACCGCCACCCGGGTCCCGGGCTCGAGGTCGGAGCGGCCGGGGATGCGGGCGCCGTTGGCGAGGCAGACGGTGTCGGGGCTCTCCACGGTGGCGTCGAGCAGGTTCGTCTGGCCGATGAAGTCGGCCACGAACCGGCTGGCAGGGTGCTCGTAGATCTCCTCTGGCGTGCCCACTTGAAGCAGGCGACCCTGGTCCATGACCCCGATCCGGTCGCTCATGGTGAGCGCCTCCTCCTGGTCGTGGGTCACGAACATGAACGTGATCCCCACCTCCCGCTGCAGGGACTTGAGCTCGCTCTGCATCTCCTGACGCAGCTTGAGGTCGAGGGCTCCGAGGGGCTCGTCGAGCAGCAGGACCTTGGGGCTGTTGACGAGGGCTCGGGCCAGCGCCACCCGCTGCTGTTGGCCGCCCGAGAGCGAGCCGATCGAGCGGCCCTCGGTGCCCGGCAGGCGGACCAGGTCCAGAGCCCGGGCCACGCGAGCATCGATGTCGGCTTTTGTTAGCCCGGCGCTCTCG